>CAMOEH010000087.1 GCA_946612055.1 uncultured Bacillota bacterium
AGAGGGAAAAGCCATTATCTTCATAAATTTTTGACAAAGAGAGGAAGATTTCAGGAAGCATGAAATAACGATACCACCTCTAGAAGAAGGCATAAAGAAAACCTCTGTTTCCAGAGGCTTTGCTTTTTTGGATTTTTTCCTAGCTTAGTTAAGCTTCTCTTTGAGGCCTTTGGAGACCTTGAAGGAGACGGTGCAGGAAGCCGGGATTTCGATCTTGGCGCCAGAAGAGGGGTTGGTGCCAACGCGAGCGGCACGGCCTTTCTTTTCGAAGATACCGAAGCCAGAGAGTTTGACGGATTCGCCGGCGACGAGCTTCTCAACGGTGAGAGCAATCGCGGAGTCGATGACGGCTTCGGCGTCTTTTTGGGTCACATTGGCTTTGTCGGCGACAAGGGCGATCAATTCAGCTTTGTTCATTGGATAATTTTCCTCCTGTGTGCTGGTTGAGTAACACTAAATTAACAAACTATCGAATGTTTTTCAACTTTTTTATTTCACTTTTTTAATGAGGTTTTCTGCTAACTCGCTTTGGCGCTTCCTATAAATAAATACGCAAGGCGCGCATAGGCGAAACACTTTTATTTTCTTCGGCGAT
Organism: uncultured Bacillota bacterium; assembly: GCA_946612055.1. The sequence continues at coordinate 596 of CAMOEH010000087.1, forward strand.
AAACCAAAGAAATTGGCGTTCCTGTGAATTCGAAGCAATCACGGAGACGGTTCTCAAGATATCTCGTATAGGAGAAATGGGCATAATGGGGATCGTTGCAGAACATAACGAAGGTCGGGGGATTCACGGCGACTTGGGAAGCAAACATGATTTTGAGCCTGCCATGATTAAATTCTGGCGTCGGATTCATGTTTTGGGCGTCTTGAATGATTTCATTAAGAATCGAGGTCGGGACGCGGCGATTGCAGCTTTCATAAACCATTTCGATGGCAGGAAGAATCTTCTCCACGCCTGCGCCTGTTTTCGCGGAAACGAAGATAATGGGGGCGTAATCTAGAAATTTGAAACGGCTTTTGATCTCTTTCGCGAATTCCTCTTGTCCCATTCCTTTCGGAGAGAGATCCCATTTATTCACGACGACGATAATGCCTTTTTTCGCTTCTAGAGCATATCCGCAAACATGACGGTCTTGATCTAGAATTCCAGTCTCTGCATCCAAAACAAGGACGGCGATTTGGCTACGATCAATCGCGGAAAGAGAACGAATCGCGGCGTATTTATCGATGGATTCGTAAATCCTTCCCCGTTTGACCAAACCGGCCGTATCGATCGCGACATAGTTCTTCCCGTCTTTGCTAAAGGGGGTATCAATAGAATCGCGCGTTGTTCCTGCTAACGAATTAACAATCGTTCTTTCTTCACCTAAAAGGCGATTGGTCAAAGAAGATTTGCCGACATTTGGCCTTCCAATAAAAGCAAAAGAAATCGCGTTATCGTAAACGGGAACTTCTTTTTCGGGCAATTCTTTGACGATTCGGTCTAGTAGATCGCCAATACCAATGCCGTGAGAACCGGATATCGCCATTGGTTCACCTAAACCGAGGGCATAGAATTCGCCAGCATCACCTAGGCGATCGATGTTATCGATTTTGTTTACGGCAAGAATGACGGGCTTACCCGATTTATAAAGCATTTTGGCCACTTGACGGTCATCGCCAGTCAAGCCCAATTTCCCATCGACGATGAAGACGATGAGATCAGCTTCTTCAATCGCGATTTCAACCTGGGCTTTGATCTCGGCTTGAAAAGGACGGTTATGGAGTTCGACTCCTCCTGTATCGACCAAGCGAAATTCCTTGGTAAGCCAAGTGGCTTTGCCATAGAGACGATCGCGCGTTACGCCAGGCGTGTCTTCAACAATCGAAGAACGCGAGCCGACCATGCGGTTAAAAATCGTCGACTTGCCAACGTTAGGCGCGCCGACTAAAGCAACGAGGCCTAATGGCATGGATAGACCCCCGTTTTCTCTTTGATGATATCCAAAACGGCTTGGACGGATTCTTCGATGGTCATCAAAGAAGTATCTAGAGGCACCGCGTCATCGGCTTTACGCAAAGGGGCAAAGGAACGATGCGAATCGATATAATCTCTTTTCTCGACGTCTTTAACGACGTCTTCGTAGCTAGTTGGAATGCCTTTGGAGACGTTTTCGTCATAACGGCGTTTGGCTCTAGTTTCAACCGAAGCGATCTGATAGATCTTCACCTGCGCATCGGGAAGGACATAGGTTCCAATATCGCGTCCATCCATAACGACGGATTTAGATTTGGCGAGAGCTCGTTGCATATCGACCAAGGCCAAGCGGATGTTCTTATAGGAAGCGATATAGCTGACGTTTCCCGAAACAAGCGGTTCACGAATAGCACGGGTGACATCCTCTCCGCAGCAAATGACGCGTCCATCTTCATGCAAATCGATGGTCACTTCGGGGATGATGGAGCAGGATTCTTCCTCGTTTTCAGGATTCAATCCCCTTTTGATGACGGCATGAGTAAAAGCTCGATACATCGCGCCCGTATCGATATAAGTGAAATTCAAGGCTTGGGCCACTTTCTTGGCAACGGTTGATTTTCCGGCTGCTGCAGGTCCATCGATAGCAACGGCGATGTTCTTTTTCATATTAGCGCGCTCCTTTGATTCCGAGGTTGTACCAGATGATGAAGGCGACAATCACCAAAACCAAAGCGCCGGCTTTAATGGCGAAAGCAATCCATTTTCGTTTCCGATATTGGGCGAAAGGATCTTCTTCCTCAAGTTCTGGTAGTGGCGAAAAAGAAGGCACGTCCTCTTCCGTTTGGGTGGAAAGATCGGGCATGCTCTTGATTTTTTGCCGATACCGGGCGTGAAGTTCTTTCCTCGTCTTCATCATAACTTTGTTATTTTATCGTTTTCGTCTTCGTTATGGAATGTTGAAGAAAGTCATTTTGCAAACTATAATCTTGTTTCGAAGGAGATATAACCATGCCAAAAGCGAATGTCGACAAATCTCTCTGCATCGGATGTGGTGCTTGCGCTGCGATCCATCCGGAGATCTTCGAAATTGGCGATGACGGACTTGCCGAAGGCGTCAACGAAGGCGAAGAAGCCGCGATCAACGAAGCCGCCGAAAGCTGCCCCGTCCAAGCCATCACTGCTGAATAAGCCTAGATGATGAAAAGCCTCCGCGATGGAGGCTTTTTTCATTGTTGCATGGGCTCTTTCTTCTTTTTCTTGGGCATATTCTCAAACCGCAGGAACTTGTGGATTGAGCGGTAAATGATGAAGGTAACGACGATGACGATCGCGTCTTTCATCGCATTAAATGGCAATACGGCAAAGAAAGCGTAAGACCATTCCACGTCTTTGATCGCGGGGATGGCCGCCTGCATGATCGAGAGTAATCCTGGCAAGGGGATGCCATAGAATTTCGAATAGAAGGGGACCATGACATAGACATTCAAAACCATTGCTAAAGCGATTTGTAAGACGGTTGATACCCCGAAAGCAATCGCCACGCCCTTAAGATTTCTTATCTTTTTATAGATTAAAGTCGCGGGAATGATATAGATCGCCGACAAGATCAAATCGGAGAACTCCCCTACCGTTGCTGTCGAAGAAAACGGAAGTTTAATGACCGTTTTAACAACCAAGACGCCCAAAGAGGCTAACGGGCCATAAGCAAAGCCAGCAATGAAAGCCGGAACCTCGTCGAAATGCAAACTTAAGAATGACGGGAAAAAGGGAAGCTTGATGGAAAACAAAGGTACGACATACAAAATCGTGGACATGGCCCCAAAAATCCCAATGCGGGCCACCAAGCGGACGGGATTGAAATCCCGTTTTGGGAAATAGTGGAAATAAAGACTAAACGTCAAGACGAGCGCTAAGAATAACGCCGCGATAGAAACGATGCCGATCCAATTCATGAAAAAACCCTCCAAAGCATCGCTCCAGGGGGAAAGAAACACGGGTTTTCCTTCTTTCTTCCGGACTTTACCGTTGGCACCGGAATTTCACCGGTTCATGCTTTGTTAAGCGCGCGGGCTGTACCGCCAGTCGACGAATCACACGTCGCCCTGAAGTATGCACACATTATATGCCTTTTTGATAGAAAACAAAGCAAGATGCTCAGGAATCGAGACGACGAAGAAATTCGTCGCGTTCCTGCTTACTTGAAAAAGAGAAGCTGACCTTTTTCTCCGTCATTGAGATCTCCGCCCCATAACGGGTTTTCAAAGAAGCGATTTCTTCCTCTTTTTCCCCACGGCGGAGCAAAGATTGAACCAATTTCTCGCTTTCACGAACGGAAAGATGCTCGTCTTTGATTTGCTTCAAGACTTTTTCTTGTAGATCCGCAGGCAAAGAAGCTACCGCTCGACCATGGCCATAGCTTAATTTACCTAGACAAATCTGATCACGAACGAGACGCGGCAATTTCAAGATGCGTAGCGTATTGGTGACTTGGCAACGCGATTGATGGGATAAATCAGCAAGGGTCTGCTGCTTATAGCCATATAAAGAGATGAGGGCTTGGTAAACCAAAGCCATCTCGACAACATTGCCTTCTCGTTGGTCGCGGGTATCGGCTAGAAGCATCAATAGCATTTCTTCTTCGCTGATATCGATAACGGCGCAAGGCAAAGAAACCAAACCTGCTTTTTTCGCTCCCAAAAATCTTTTGCGGCCTAAGACCAGCTCATAACGCCCCTTCTCTTTTTGGGTAACAACAAGGGGGTTATATAAGCCTTTTTCCTTGAGGCCTTGAGCGAAATTATCGATGGTTTTTGGAGGAACAAGGACTTCCTCAATGAAATGGTTATCTTCGATTGCCGATGGGGAAATCAAGCGCGAAGGGGCACTTTGATATTCTTTCTCCATCTCCTCGATGACGTCTTCTCGAGAAAACTTCCCAATCAAATCTTCCAAGTTGGAAGACAATATTTTGTTATTGGTTTCCTTCATGGTCGATTACCTCTCTGGCTAGGGACATGTAAGCAATTGCGCCTAGGCTAGTCGGACGGAAAACATCAACGGGCATTTGCCTAGCTTGGGCTTCGGCAATGGAAGCATTACGGGGAATATTGGTCAAAAAGGTCTTCGTTTGGAATAGCCGACGAATTTCATTGGATACTTCGTTAGAAAGGGTCGTCTTGGCATCATGCATTGTCAAAAGGAATCCTTCGATTTCCAAAGAGGGATTCCATTTCTTTTGAACAGAGACGATCGTGGAAAGAATAGAGGCCACCGCTTCCAAAGCAAAGAATTCGCATTGAACGGGGATCAAAACCGAATTTGAGGCGGCTAGACCATTTAAAGACAATAAGCCCAAAGAAGGCGGGCAATCCAAAAGGATGTAATCATAATCGTTGCGGACTTTCTCTAGTTCGGTGGAAAGCAAAGAATAGGGATTGTCGCTTCCTTTTTGCAGAAGATGGGCTTCTAAAGAAGAAAGGCGAAGATTAGATGGAATAATCGATAAAGAGGAAACCAAGGTAGGCATGATGGCTTTTTTAATCGGAGATTTGCCTTCAAGAACGTCCAAAATCGTCAAAGGAAGCAAAGTGATATCTAAACCAAGTCCACGCCCAGCATTTCCTTGTGGATCCAAATCGACGAGCAAAACCTTTTTCCCTAATCTAGATAAGGAAGAGGAAAGGTTAATGGCGGTCGTTGTTTTCCCAACGCCACCTTTTTGATTTGCAATCGCGATGATTTTGCCCATGGCTC
>CAMOEH010000088.1 GCA_946612055.1 uncultured Bacillota bacterium
AGGCCAAAGAGAAGAGGACTTTGGACAAATACAACAGAAATTTCCCGCCAACATAAAACAAGATAACAACCGGGGACAAGCCATAAGCTATGCTTAAAAGCAAGGCAGCGAAAGCAAAAAACAAGGCGTTTTCTTTTATCCCTTCAAAGAAATCATGGGAATAAAAAATCGGTTCGTTCCAAACCAGGCGCTTGATGATTTTAAGCGCGCCAGCTAAGCCGAAAGCAAAGATGAGGGAAGTCACCGTGTTGGCGGCATAGAAAATCAATTGGATCGCGACGATGGTATCGGGATCGCTACTTCCATAAGCAAAGATCGAACGAAGAACTGAGATCGCGAAGAATGGCAAAGCGGACAAAACCAGGATGAGGCCAACTTTTAGCAAGACCGTGTATTGGTTTTTAAGCAAATCGAAAAACTGGGCCTTTCTGGTTTTGGGAAGGTCGCTAATTAAGAAATCGCTTTTCGGTTTATCATTCTTCTTCATAATTCAGCAATAAATTCATATAAGCAAAGGCCGTTTCTTTCTCCGATTTCCCCAATTCCCCGATGTGGTAAGAATCTTTGCTTACGAACATATAATAATCTTCCTTTTCTTCGCCTTCTTTGTTTAAGTCCAACAAATGGTCGATATCGTTAGTCCCGTCATTTAATTTCACGCCATAACGCAATGAATTGATTTCGTAAAAAGAGGAAAACCCATATTCTGCAATGACGGGTTCGCTCAAAGCGCAGCAATAAGTCGTGATGTCGGGATCCTTGATGCGGTTTTCTGGGACGAGGATCAAATCCGAATGCTTTAATCCAAAGGAAGAATAGTAAAGGTTGAAGTTAGGGTCGTCGTTAGAAAAGAGATTGATCGCAACTTTCCTGACATAATCCGGCTTGTTGCTATCGAAGAATTCATCGATCTTTTCGCGACCATTCGCCCTAGAGGCGATGAAGACGGTGAACAGTTCTTCCTTTTTGGGGCGATTGATGAAATTTAGCGTAAAAGAAGGCAAGAAAATCGAAAAAGCAATCACCGCAAGGTAGAAAACGACTTGCCTTTTGAGCGCCTCTTTCCAATGCCTTCTCATCTTTTTTTCTCCGCTTTCAAAATGAAGTGGTTGGCGCTTTCGATTTGAAGAAGGTCCCCTACTTCAAACGAATCGGTCATCAAATCCGCATCGAGGTAATAGAGTTTGCTTTCGCTTTCATTGGCAAGCAAAACCGGGGTAACCTCGATATCTTTGGCATAAGTTTGCTTCGGATCGATGCGTTTTACGAGTAATGTTTCGTTTTCTTTTCGGTGGCTTAAAACCTTTTGAATGTGTCGGATGGTGTTTTTTCTTGGCAAGACGAAATTCAAAATCACGAACAAGCAAAAAGAAGCAGAAAGCGGCAAAATGGTGCAATCAAGGACAAGGAAAGGAACGAGATTGCGATCGTTGACGAGAAAACAAGTCAAGACGAATACCCCGATGGCAATAGCGAGAATAGCGATGGAAACAAATAGCCATCGGTTTTTGGTTTTATTCAATTCGGAGATGGATTCGTAACTATATTTTTCCATCTAAGGATGCCTTTCTTAAGGAAACGGCGATATCAAGGGAACACTCCAAAATATCTTCCGGCGTACCCTTAAAGACGATTTTGCCTTGGTCGAGAATATAAATATAGTCCGCTAAATTGAGAGCTTCTTTGAAATCGTGGGTCGCATAGATGGTTGTCGCCCCATGTTCAGAGAGACATTTTTTTAGATAACGTTCTTCTTCGCCTCGAGCTAACGGATCGACGTTGCTAAATGGCTCATCGAACAAATATAGAGAAGAATTCTTGACCAAAGCCCTAGCCATGGCGACTTTCTGCTTTTGCCCGCCGGAAAGGTGCTTTGGTTTGCGGAATAGGCAATGCTCGATTCCATACAATTTGGCAATATCATTCACCCTTTGGATGATTTCTTCTCTTGGGCACCCTTTTAGGCGAAGAGGGAAAGCGATGTTTTCGAAGATCGTTTTGCCAGGATAAAGAACATAATCTTGGCTTACATAGGACAAATCCCTTTGGTTAATTTTGAGTTTTAAGGCATTCGTGTCGTCAAAATAGATATCCCCGTAATAAGGCAAAAAGCCGATGATCGTTTGGATCAAGGTTGTCTTCCCAGATCCCGAATATCCCAAGATCACATGGAATTTCCCGCTTTCGAAAACGGCATCCATATCGTTCAAAACGGTGACTTGGTTATTGGCGTTATTTACATAATTCACCGTTACTTTTTCGAGTCTGATCGTTGGCATAGAAACTAATATAGCAAATTGCAAAATCGATGTTAACAAAAGCCAAAGCGCTTCCATTTCGCGCTTCCTTGCGGTGGCGATAAAATAAAATATATGCGCACGGTTAGACCGAAATCTCTAAAAATCGGGGCGGAGGAATTCGCCTATTTTGATACCTCTATCGCCTTAAAAAGTATCCCTGGGATTCAAGCGATCACGGCCAATGGCATTAACGTTCCTTTTGAAAACGGATCCTCTTTCAATAAAGGTGGGAAATACCTAATCCCCATCGCTTCATTAATCGAATGCTCTAATCCGAATGGGCAGGTCAGAGTAAAACTTTTTCATAACGAAAAATGCAAAGCGGAAATCCTTTTGGATTTAGGGAAACACAAACTTAACCTTAGAATCGAAAGCATAAAGAAAAGCGAAAACAAATTGTTCACTTTCGCTTACCAAGGAATCTCTTGGAACGAAAAATGGGATTATAGGAAAGTCTGTTCCAAAAAGGCATTATCGCGATATTTCGATGTGGGGTTTGACGCAATCTACGATAACCGCTTCCACGTTAAGATCGAAGACCAAAAGCTATCAAAAGAATTGCTTTTCGAATTGAACAATCTCAGGCAATTCCATAAATCGCTTCTTCTTGACGATGATTTGATTCATTGCCTTACTTCTGGTGAATTCCAGCCTAGCGATGCTACTTTCAAGCCATATTTCGAATATGGCAAAGATCTTAAAGTGGGAAATTCAGTTCTTCGTTTCGCTAACAGAGGAGAGTTAAAATCCTTCCTCAAGAAAAGATTATCCATCTATATTCACCATCCCCAAATCTATGGCATAAACGTTGTCGATGAACCAGCCCACGATACGATTGTTAGCGGACTCAAAGAAATCTATTTGGCTTTAAAAGAATGCGTCAAAGAACTAGGACGGGAAGATTTCTATCTCTATATCAATTTGCTTCCAATGTCATCTTGGACGGGAGCACTAGCTGGAGAGAAAGAAACGAAGAATCGAGACGAGGATTACAAGACCTATTTGCTCGATTATATCGACGCTTTGGGTATCGATTATCTTTCTTATGACCTCTATCCGATCAAAGACGAATGTGGGAATGAAAGGCAATCTCCCTACGCATTCGAAAACGTCATGCTGGCCGCGAATATCGCGAAGGAGAAAAACGTATCCTTAAAAGTCGTGACGCAAACGAACACCATCGCTTTTCCCAATCAAAAAATCGTCAACAAACGCATCGTAAATTATGACGATTTGAAATTCTTGACCAACACCTTAATGGGATTCGGGGTCAATGATATTTCCTTTTTCACTTACCATTATCTTAATTACTCAAGCCCCAACGAAATATGGCAAAAAGGCAATGGATTTTTGATCAACCATAATAGCAAAAGGACATCGCTATATTATTCGACAAAGCAAATCATCAAAGAGCTGCAATCTTTCTATTCTTATTTCAGCGGCTTCCGATATCAATATGCTTATTTATTCAGCGATAACGAGGACGAACGATATCGTAACGCTTCCAAGCATAATGCCGAGAATATCGAAGAAAAATTGCCTTTCGATATCGCTAGAAAAGAGGCTATTTTCATTACGAACCTAAAAAAGGGTGACATTGATTTGTTCATGATCCAAAACCCACATAACGACAAAACCAAAAACAAAGTAGCGGATTACCAGATTACCTTCAAAAAGCCTATCGATCATGTCCAAATCATGGAAAGCGGCCAATTCCGGATGTTAAAAACGGTCGATAACCAAATCAAAATCCGTTTGTCTAGCGGAAGAGCGGTCTTCATGGAGCTTGGGAATGAATAAGAAATATTTAAGAGTCTTTCCCCTCCTCCTTCTTTGCGCTGCTTGCACAAGCCAAAGCCAAAATATAGAGCCGATCGTCCCCATCAAATATGTCTATGGTAATATCGACGAAAATTCGATGCCCATTCTTGGCTATGTTGCCCCAAAATTTAACAACGAGGAGCAATATCGTTTTGTAAAAGAAGCCGGCATCAACGTTTTGATCGCTTCTACCTATTATGTTGAAA
>CAMOEH010000089.1 GCA_946612055.1 uncultured Bacillota bacterium
CTAGGTGATAGCCGCTTCCCGTGTTCGTTGCTTTTGTTGGTGAATCTCCAGACAAGGTTTCTTGATCCTTCAGGATTGATTTGGAGGAAACGACGTAACTAAGGGGATCGGAAGGAAGCCTTCCCATCATTTCGCGATAATCGTCGAGGGAATAATCCTTCTTTTCGTGGGCGGAGTAATCTTTGCCTTCGCCCCAGTAGGTGGAAACAGTCTCGCCGCTTTGATACATCCGATCGTGAAGATTGACGAGTCCTTCCGAAATCGATTCTTCGAAATAGGAGTCGCCATTTCGGATTTGGTGAGATTTAATAATCTGCTTCACCATCGCCGCTTTGGTATAACCCACGCCAACGGCTTTAGTGTTTTCGCGAGCAGAATATAGGGCCATGGAAACAGCAACAATTTCTTGCGGTTCCATAACGGTGGTTAAATCAATCCCTTTTCCAACATTGGCTTTGTATTTCTCTTGAGCAGCAGCTAAGGCACCAGCACCATCAGCAGCGTTCCCGAGATAAATGACCAGATCGTGTTTGAAAAGCTTGCCGATAGCAAAACCTAAAGGAATGCCGGCTCCAATCCCAATGGCTCCGATGATGGAGAAGACAAGAATGCGTTTTTTGATCAGTGTCATAAGCGGTGTTGGAAATTCCAACGGCTAGATTTTATTCATCACGAGCGCAAGCGCACTCTATTTCGACTTTCCAATTTGAAGAAAGAGAATTCTCTAATTTGGAGAATTGGTAAAACATCAGCCATAATCGCAGCAATTTTGAATGAAACAAAAATTGTAGAGAGTTCATATTTACAAGTAGTAATAAAAACTAGATGAAAAAGCACAGCAAAAATCGATACACGTGGATTGTAAATTTCGACTATCCAAATCAAAACTTTCTAGAAAATATAAGCAAAAACCTTTAAAATGTTCATGATTGAGGAAACGGAATGCGAGAAAACTGCGAATTAAGATTTCGGCCAGGCTCATTCGTGTTTCATACGCGTTGCGGAATTTGCATGATAAACGAGGTTTCTCCTCTGGTTGGGGACCGTAGCGGAACCATGTATTATGTCCTTCAGCCCCTATATGGCGAGAATAAAAATAATATAGTTCGCGTGCCCGTATCTAACGCAATATCTTTGAAAGAACCTTTTAACAAAGCTGAAATCGATTTGATGATTGCCAATTGGCCTTCTAAGGATAGTGATCTGTATATCCTTGATTCTAAGGAGAGAAAGAACGCTTACGAGGCTGCATTAGCCCAGGGCGATATCAATCGCCTAGCTCCCTTATTAGAGGGGGCGTATCAGAGGAAACGGCGCGATGGTCATCTAAATTCGATGGATCAGCAATTCGTGAATCGGGCTGAACCAATATTATTCGGAAGCATCTCTCATGCCGCAGGGCTTGATTACCACGCGGTTCCGGATTACATTAACGAGAACGTGCATTAAAAAACCGGTTGTCGACGAAGCAACCGGTTTTAATTTTGCTTTTAGCAATTAGGCCTTGCGAACCTGATTTCCAGCGTAGAGTCCAAGAAGACCAGCAAGAAGTCCGAACACGCCATTGAGAATAAATCCGACGCCGAGCTTTAATTCCCAAGCCGATTCCGAGATATCGACGGCTTTGCGGTAAGAAGGAAGAGCGGCAAATAGCATAATGGCGCTTCCTGCAACAAGCAAGATGGCGCTGGCCCAGAAGCCAATCATGCCAAGTTTTCCAGGAGCAAAGCTCGAGATAAGGGCGAAAGTGGCGCCAACAATCTGCAAAACAAAAGCGGTCACGAGGATCCCGATTGTCGGAAGATTGGCGGCTTCATCACCAAAGATGGCATAGAAAGCAGAGCCGCGCGAAGCGTTTTCGCCAGAGGCATCAGAAATGCCGGTTGCAAATAGGCAAAGAATCGCCACCAAAGCCAATAAGGTGATGACGACGCCTAGAATCATAGTTAGTCTTTTTTCTTTCATCGCTAAAAACCTACCTCGATAAATATACCCTTGTCTTTCCCATTCATCAACAACGATTGTAAGCGTCTCCTTAAAGGAGGCTTATTCTTTGACGGTATCTCTATCTTTATGATCTTTGATAATCAGCCAAATGGCTGGGGCTAAAGCTAGAATCGCTGCAACAAGAGTCACGATAAACATCCATTTGTCTGGCAAACGCTCGGTTTGGCCAAAATCGTTGGTGTAATTGGTACGGAAACATAACGTGGAGATGCTTGATCCAATAATCATAGGAAGCATGACGGCAAAGACCATGCGCACTCCTTGATAAGCCCCGACGTTGTCCTTTGGTGTCTGATCTCTTAATTCTGCACCTAGAACGGCAGTTCCTAGCAAATATCCCGTCATTGTTATAACACCAGAAACGATGGTCATCGCGAGGTTATTGCTAACAAAGAAGAGAATGGCTCCTATCGCCATTATCAAAATCGAAGGCAAAAACAACTTGAGCTTGCCAATACGGTCCATAAAAGCCCCAAGCAAAATAACAGCTAGAGAAGAAACGCCCAATATGATGCCCATTGCCAAATAGAAATCCGCTTGTCCACCTAGTAAGGCATAGGCGCCTTCGCCAACGCGGATGTTGTGATTGAAATAGACAATATAAAACGGCATAAACGCATCCACGGCTATGTTAAAAAATAAGAACGAGAGCAAAGCAATATAGAATTTCGGGCTTTCCTTGATGGCTTTTGGACGGAAGCCGTAAACGAGATTTTTCATATAACCGCCATCGCGATTTGGGGCGATTTGGTCTTTGGGGAGAAGAAACAAAGCGACGACACCGACAATGCTTGTCAGCAAGCCGAAAACGAGAAAGAAAAGAAGCCACGGATGAGCCATTCTTGTCGCGAACTCTTCTAAAGACTCGCCAGATTGGACGTTAGAAGGAATGCCAAAGCAAGCCCCAACCCCGAGCATGGCAGCCATCCCAAACAAAGGTAGAACGGAAAGAACCGATTCCATCAGAGGACGGTTATGCTCATTGGTTTGATCGGTGACGATGGCATTAAAGCAAGCGTCGTTAGCGGTGGAGCCGAAGAAAGTCATGACGCAATCAACGACGACATTGGCTATGCCAACAAGCAATATTGCCGTTGCCATGTTGCCTCCAGAAAGCTTGCTCATATTGCCTAAAGACATAATGCCGAATAGAAATACTGCTAAGCCCCAGGCAATATAGCCGATGCTAACAAAGAGCTTTCTTTTCCCTAATCGATCCGAAAGCGCACCGATAAAGAAAGTGGTCAAAGTAGCAACAACGGCCGAAGCCACCGTCATCCATGTGATATGACGGACATCGCCCGATTGGGAAAAGACCCAAGAATTGATGAATTGATTTTCGATTGCCCAAGCAATTTGACCAACGAAGCCGATCAGGATAAAAGCAATCCAACGACGCGCTCCAAGCCGATTCGTTTTTTCCATAATGATTCCTCTTTTATAGTATACGCTTCCCAAGGAAACGGCTGAATTGTTACAATAAAATGGCCAAATATGGGAAAAGC
>CAMOEH010000090.1 GCA_946612055.1 uncultured Bacillota bacterium
GCGATGATCGTCCAAATCGGAATTACGAAGAAAGCCGACACTAAGGTGATGAGCATCGATTTCGAGATGATGCCAAAAATCCTTTCGATTCTTGCTTTGACGGCAATCGGCATCTTGAAGGCATTGAAGACCACCATTGCATAGGCGGCAAAAAACAAAACCAAGAAGGAAGCAAAGACGATCAATAAAATCACAAACCAAGGCATATCACATGATCCCCTCGTTATCCGTCTTCTTGACGATATGGTTGGCAAAGACAACCAATACGCAACCAATAACCCCTTGAATGAGACCAATTGCGGTCGCGCTTCCAAAATTGCTATTAAGCAACGACGTATAGGAAATGCGGCCCACCACGTCTACCGTTTGCGAAATCGTTGACGTGATTTTGCCGTTTGTCATCGCATAGATTTGGTCGAAGTTATCGCGCATCAAATTGGAAATATCCAAAATCAGCTGTAAGCAAATGACGTTCATGATGCCTGGCAAAGTGACTGTGAAGGCTTGGCGAATCGGGCCGCAGCCATCGATGCGAGCGGCTTCGTATTGCTCGGGATCGATTTGGCACATGGCCGCGATATAAATAAGCGCAGACCAGCCCATTCCCTTCCAAAGGGAAGATAAAGATAGCAAAGCCCACCACGGCTCGGGGACGCTATACCAGTCCGTGGTCAGGGCGAAAAGACGATTCACGAGACCCGTCTCCGAATTCAATAACGAATAGAAGAGGCCCCCTACAGCAACCCAAGAGAGGAAATAAGGTATCATCGTGAGTCCTTGGAATAGCGTTTTTGGTCTTTTTCTTTTCATGGAATTGATCAAAAGCGCCAAAACCAAGATGAAAGGCAAATTGGTCAAAATGCGAATCAAAGAAATGAAGATTGTGTTGCGGAAAATTCGATACATCTCCGGCGTATTCTTCGCTAAGAAGATGCCAACGAAATATTCTGGTCCTACCCATTCACTATTAAGGCCTTCAAGCAATCGATAATCCATAAATCCAGCGCTAAGCCAAAGCATGGGGAGATATCGGAACAAGACCAAAAGCACCGCAGCAGGGATAATCAACGCATATAAGGTTTTGAAGCGGAGCACTTTCTTGACGTTTTTTCGCGAGAAAACATCTTGGAACTTCTTTTGAGCGATTCCGAAATAAAGGATCGTCCCCGTTAAAATCCCCAAAACAATGAATCCGGAAATGAGATATCGCGACATATTCTGGCGGTAAACCACATATCCAAGATACAATCCAAAATCGCCAACGGTTGTGCCACCAGGGTTATCCGAAGTGGCTTTATCGACTTTGATCGCTTTCGCGGTCACGGGGTAAATGGTGATCTTGTTTTTCTCCACAACAACGTTTTTGGTTTCTGCTTCATCTTCCCAAAGCGAGGAAAAATAACGCACGGACCCATCAACTTTCACAGAAATCGAATCCACTAACGGCAAATCGATCAAATTAAAATGGACAATGCGATTGCCTTTCTTTGATAGCGCCGCTTCCGCATCTACATTAGATAAGGTTTCGCCTTTCGCCGAATTGAGTTTCAAAGAATAACGCAAAGAAGAGACGGTGAATAAAGATTGAACTCCGCTGGGATAGACGCGGTTAAGGGAAACGCGGTCTCTTCCCTCGTAAAAATAGGCAAGATTCTCTTCCCGGGATTTGTCGTTTTTGAAGAAATCATCCGAAATTCCGTAATCGAAACTGCCGAGGCCTTTCAATTTATCAACGCGTCGGGTCGATAGCTCGGCAAAATAAGAATCGCCATCTTCCGAATAGCTTTTTACTTTGTAATAGGGATAATCGTAATAATAGCCAGAAGCCGTGTTCAATTTTTCAATATACCGATCGAAATAAGAAGAAAACCCAGATAAATCGGAAGCTTGTTCGCTTACTTTTTCTTTTTTGACCGCCACTTCAACGGTGGCTTTCCCATCCCGCATATTGGTGGTTCTCATCAAAGCGGCAGACCCGAAAAAGACGCCCACTAAAGCGAGGACATAGCCAAGTCGAAACAGTTTTTTCCGGGTCTTCTTCTCCATCGGCTAAATCAATTTCCCTTCTGTCAAAATCCTTTCAGCAATCGCGGCCATGCCTTTATCGTTAGGATGGATCGCAACGCCGGGGTGCTCAAATTGCCCAATGGCTTTATTGGATTCATCGGCGCCAATATCGCCGAGTTTAATGAGCTGGAAGCCACATTTCTTGCAAACTTCATGGATGGGGTCATCAATCGTTTTCCAGCTCCAGAAATCATCCGTTACCAGAATCTTCGAATTCGGAGCGGCGAAATAACGAATCATCTTCTCCCAATAAGGGGCAAGAGGTTTTTTCTCCAATTGGTCACGCACTCCCCAAACGTTTTCGGCGACGCGGATAATCACAAGATCGGCTTCGAATTCTTTGGCGGCACGATATTCTTCCAAAATGGAATCGTTCCAATATTCCCTTTCCCATTTCGACATCGACAAGATGCAATAATCGACTTTGCCATGCTTCTTTTCCAAAGCGCGAAGCATGATGTGGACGTAATCGTTTTCTAGGCAAGAAGCCGCCATCCCCCAATCGTGGTTCCAGCCAATCTCTGGCTTTGGCATATGACGGGTAATGGAATTGCCAATAAAGGCAACTTTAAAGTTGTTCCCGCCTTTTCTGACGATCATCACTTGCTTATCGTCGGTAACCTGAGCAAGAGAGGAAACGGTATTTGTTGCATTATCGTTTTTCATCTTACAATCACGCTTTCTATGCCGAGGCAGTCCGCAATTTTCTTGATGGTCTCCGCTTTATGGCCGATGCCCAAGGCATAATGGTGAGTCGGCCCTTGTTTGCACCAGCGGAGAATGAAATCTTTTGTATCCGGTGGAAAATATCCGCGCGTATTGGTATTGCCAGTCGGCGGGATTGGCCCGGCTTTGGAATAGCCTTCGCCGATGATGAATTTGAATTTCCCGTCTTCTTTTTGACCGATGCCTAACATCGTAATCGGCCCTTCTTTCAATTTGAATTCGACCGAAGCCCCACTTCCGGGTTTGCCATGATATTTGACAAGGGAGCGCAAGACGGGCTTCCCTTGGGCGATTTTGATGTGATGAGGACCATCGTGGCCGATGAGAATGGTGTTGTCGTTGAAATCAAAGGGATGAAGTTCGGCGAAAGAGCCGCCGATATCGAGCTTGTCCATAATGAGCATCGCGATATTGGTCTTGATGTCGAATTCGCCGCACATCGGGATTCCCTGCGCATTGAGGATTGAATTGCCAACAATTAGGGACGTAGCAACGTTTCTTTGAATCGAATCTTCGCTTCCTTCGTAATAGTAAGCCATCCCGTTGAGATGGTATTTGGCGACAAGGCGGTCTAACGCAGCTGCGGAGCGAGCCGATTGAAGGAGATCCTTTTCGGTCAATTTCATCGTCACGGGGTCCGATTTTGGATCGGGCATATCGAATTCGCGACGAATAATGCCAACCTTCTCTTCGATTTCCTTATCTGTGACTTCGTTATAGCAACGAACTAAATCATCGATTTCTAATAACGGAACATGGATGCCGAAAGAGGCAGCAATCGCGGTTGGATCGGCATGCATGTCGTACATCGATTCCAAAACATGGCCCATTAGTGCAAGGCGCGCGCCTTTAAGCCCATGCAAAGCCTTGGCGATATCGCACCATTCGGTGATTTGCTCATCGGCTTTTTCGTCATCATGCAAAGTTCCCATGATGATGTCGGCCACTTTCTTGCCAAAGCGGATGGCTACGCCGCAGAATTCGGGTATCGAGCAAATAGAATCGTTTTCTAACTGCATGAAGGTGTTGGCTTTTTCGTAGTCCATCGCCTTCCGGGGCTGCAATCCCACCAAAACAATCGGGGCGTTGCACGATCTTAAGATGGGAGCGAAAACGCTGCTAGTCGCATAAGTGATCATGTTGCAGAAGATCACATCCGGAGCAAACGCGTTGATCTCTTCCGCGGCTTTAAACGCTTTCTCAGAAGAATCGATGATGCCAAAATCTTTCAACGTGACATCGTTGCTTTCAACTTTCTGGCAAAGGACTTGGTGAAAGCCCTTCATGTTTTCTAGTAACCCGGGGAATTGATCCCAATATACCCCGTGAGCAACGGCAAAAATGGCAATTTTCGCCTCTCGTTTCGCGACGCGTTCAATCATGGTCGGCTTCCTCCTGGTCTAAGACGTTTTTGATGGCTTCCAAATAGGAATAGCCATAGCCTTTTTCCGGTTCGAGGAAGTTGCCCTCGGTCCATTCGTTCCAAACGCAGGTGATGAAATGGACTTTGAATTAGACTTCAGCCACGAGGCGATGCATTTTGCGGAAAACATTCTCAAAAGCAATCGGCGAGGGATTATTGACGATGGCATACCACGGATAAACGTTCATATTCTCGTAAACCTCAGATTGAATCGTCCTCGGGCTTTGGTCGATCCCCGTCATCAAATGAGGGGCGGTAGGAATGTCATAATCGACGATATCTTGCTTGGTCGCTTCATAGCCCGCTTCGACGAATTCCCAATAATCCATCGTCAGGCGGTTATCTTTATATTTGATCGGCCACCAATAACGGAGATTTTCATCAATCTGCAATTCGTTAAGAACGCGGTTGATGTCTTTGTGGTCATCGAAAACATCTTCCATGATGGCCCCGACGGTGCAAAGATGAACTTCTCCAAGACCACGGTCTCTTACTCTTTGACGGAAGTCAGCAAAGATTCTGCGGCATTCTTCCACTCCTCCAAGTTCATGGATGAGCTTTTCGACGTTATAGATCGCGAAGAGCAATTTCCCTTCGATGCGGATGTAATTGGGCTGCGTGAAGTATTTCTCGATGAAATCATCGGTGATGCGGATGAAATCCTTTTCGGTGACGGCACCGCTTTTTAAGCAAGGGGCGATTCCGACTCGAGGGGATGGGTGAGCGTAAATCGCATTATGGTTGCACCACAAAATCGCAAAGCCGAAATCTTTCGCGCTAGGTGCTTTTAAGAACCCTTCATCGAGGCAACGCTCGCGATATGGTCCGTCGTCATAATAATAGGTATCGAAAATAAAGCCTTTGATGCCATAGGATTTCGCGCATCGGATCTTCTTGTCCATGACCATTGGATCGGCTTCGTCTTCATATCCCCATAATGGGACAAGCGGTTGATTATGGCCTGGGAAACGAGGTCGCGCGCATTTTAAAACTTCCCATTCGGTCCAGCCTTTTCCATGCCAGACGTCATTACGCTTATCTTGATGCCAGTTGGGAAAATAATAGGCATAAAGGTCGATATGCTTTTTCATTTTTTGCTCCTTTTTCAATTCAGGGAGAATCTTCGATTCCATTGTAACTTTGCCAGTGCGCAATGGAATGGATAAACTAAAAAGGAGAGGTGGATAAAATTAAGATTTTGATTGGCTCAAATCTTTAAAACTTTAACTTCGCCAAATGAGGATTTGAAGATAGATGATGCCCTTTCAAACTCTGTTTCGGTTAAAGGGGAAAAACCCGAGGAGCGAGGCAAGCCAAGGCGGTTTCTTTTTTCTTCCATAAGAAAATGGGTGTTGAAGATATCAATCTTTGCCTTGGGGTCATCTTTGATAAGCGCTATCCGCTTACGCAACTGGTTTTCGCTCGAATTCAACGAATTCAGAATAAAGCGATAACGACGGTTAACCGAGGATTTTTTCAATATCTCCAGGTTGTCTTTATACCAGTTAAAATGCTTTGATCCCAAGATTGACTTGGCATCTTCTTTATCCCCCACTTTTACATCCACGAGCATCATGGTTGCGTATTTCAAAGCCAAGATAAGGTGTTCTTTCGGGACGAATAAAGACGTTTCAAAGCAAATGGAAATGCCACGTTGTTGTATTTGCTTAAGCAAGGGCTCGATTTCAAAAACAGAAAGCAAAGGCTCTCCGCCAGAAAAGCTAACGCCCCCATCTTCTCCATAGAAAGGGAGATCCTCTAAGCAGGAATGAAGGAGAGATTCATTATCGATCTCCTTGATCCCTTCATGAGGATGGGTGCTTTCTGGATTGCAACACCATGGACATTTTAAAGGACAGCCATAAAGGAAAACCGTGGTCCGGATACCAGGGCCGTCATCAAGACAAAAATGCTGGATATTAAAGACTTTGGCCACGGGAAGCCCTCGCTCTTTCGATAAGCAGATCTTTGTATTCGATCGGCAAATCGTTGAAATAACTGCTGAACCCCCACACTCGAACGATGAGATCGGTATGGTTTTCCGGGTGCAATTTCGCATCTAGAAGAGTTTCGTAACTCGTGACATTCATCTGCAATTCATAAACGCCGCTTTGACAGCACCCTCTTAGATATTGCAAGGAAGCAGAAGGATGCTTTTGGAATAGCGATTGATCAAAGAAAGTATCGACAACGTTTCCGTTAACGCAGCGAGAAGGAAGATCGAGACTCCGGAAGAAATAAAGGACCTCCAAAGGAGAAGAAACGTGTTCATTGCTGACATGGACTCCATAAGCCGTGTTGGCTTTTCTTCCATCAAAAGTCGCGGGAAGCTTGCTGCCATAAGCCAAATAATTGGAAGAAGACAATCCGAAATATAGCCGCTCCTCATGCTTCCCAACTTGGCAAGATAAGACCACGTCA
>CAMOEH010000091.1 GCA_946612055.1 uncultured Bacillota bacterium
AAAGAAGAGGCAAAAGAAGACGTCAAAGCGACGAAACTTTCTTCGACGAAAAAAGAATCTGATTCGATTTGAAGAGAACTATCGCTTTCCTTTCTCTTTTTATATTCCTCGTGAAGCGCTTCCTCTGCTTCTTTCCCATTAGCAAATAGGCAATATCCAAACCCCGAAATCGGATCATCATTATTTGCTCTCGATAAATAATCGACAACGCTAACATCTTCTTCGGATTCGACGCTGATTTCTAAAAGGATCTCATTTGATAACCTTTCTTCTAGTCCTTCATAAGAAACATAGACGCGAGGCTGATTCAAAAAGGAGAATTCTGAAACCACGCCCACAATTTCAAAAATGAAGGACATGTGTTTCTTGTCTATCGTGTTCTTTCCTTGGAAAGAGATCGAATTATCCAAAGAGATTACATCCCCGATTCTTCCTTTGGATTCGCGGATGAATTCTTCATTAACAATGCATTCTTTGTGATTTTTCTCTTTCCATATTCTTCCTTCTTTTAATAAGGATTTAGCCTTGGATTTAGTCAAATCATCTGGCAACAAGGAAAAAGAAACGGGCTCTTTTTTCATCTCTTCCAAACGGTAAGCGTTAACCCTAGGAAGAATCGGAGAATAATCTAGCCCAATCCTTATTTTTGACGAAGAAGCAAACGCCTTAGCTAGCAAGGATAATTCAGGCCGTTTTTGTTGAATCAAACGCAATGGAGAATCTGGAATATCGACAGGAACGTTCTCGCTTATGCGCGCGCATCCATATTGAAGTAACTGGTTTTGTATTGCTTTAGACGCAGTTGGTATTCCTTCATAAAAGCCAGCAGTAAGACAAAGTCCAATTACCCCCGTAACTAAGGAAAAAGAAAGCAAAATGTTTTTAAAACGGTTTCGGACCAAATTCCTTTTTAAGAAAAAAGAGAAGGGACGTGCTGATGTTTTCTCCTTATGAAATTCGATTTTGTTACAGGGATGAATCGTCTCTTCCCTCTCTTCTTTGACTTCGCCTTCTTTTATCAAAAGGGTTCGCGTAGCAAAGTTAGCGAGCAAAGCATCGTTATGAGAAACACATAAGACCAAACGCTGCGATGCTTCTTCTTTTAATATCTCCATTACGATTTGAGCATTATGTTCATCCAAAGCTCCGGTTGGCTCATCGGCGATCAATATTTTCGGATTGCATACTAAGGCTCTAGCTAAAGCCACTCTTTGTTTTTCTCCACCCGATAATTCTTCAATACGTTTCTCCGCCATTTTTTCTAAAGAAAAACGGCTTAGTAATGCCAAAGCCTTTTGTCTTGCCTTCTTTTTCCCTACTCCAGAAAGTAAAAGGGGCATCATCACGTTATCAATCGCTTTCGCGCCAGAAATCAGATTGTAATGCTGGAAAACAACGGCTACCCCTTGCCGGTGGTAACGTTCTCTTTGTTTGGGTTTCATCGCGTAGATATCTTGCCCTAGAAAAAGGACTTTCCCTTTACTAGGCGGATTGATTCCAAGGATAAGAGAAAGCAAAGTCGATTTACCGCTTCCAGATTTTCCCTGTATGCCAACAAGCCCTTTATCTTCAAAGCAAAGATTCGTTTCTTTTAACGCATAAAAGGATTCGTCGCCGGACGAATATTTCTTGCTTGCGCGAACGAGTTGCAATAAAAACACCAATTTCCACCCCTACTTATCTATAGGGGAAGAAAGAGGCGTTTTTCGAAAAAAGATGAATTAAGGAATGATTTTGCCTTCGTGCTTTTGAAGAACTTTACGAATTTTCGAATTGAATTGATCCCGGTCGATCATGATGACATTGCCACAACCAAGGCATTGAATCTTGATGTCAGCGCCCACGCGAACGATTTGGAATCGCTTGCACCGTGCAAAGCACGGATGCGGCTTTTTCATTTCGACTTCATCGTAAAGGTCGTAAGAAGGGACGCTTACCACGGAAGCTCCTCCATCTTCACAGCCGCTGGAATCTTAGGCAAACCAGGCATCGTCATGATGGCGCCAGTTAACGGAACGACGAAACGAGCGCCCGCGGAAAGGTTAGCTTCGCGAACGGTGATCGTGAATCCTTTCGGGGCGCCAAGCACTTTGGGGTCAT
Source organism: uncultured Bacillota bacterium (assembly GCA_946612055.1). The sequence goes on from CAMOEH010000091.1 coordinate 2,101, forward strand.
CGGTGAGCGATTGAGGAGTCTTTGCCATGCAAATATAAGCATCGCCGAATCCAAGTTTTTCGTATTCTTCGAGCTGACGGAGGGCTTTTTCTTCGTAGACAACTTTGCCAGCGTGATAAATGTTGCGGCAGATGATTTCGATTTTCTCTTTCAAAGGAAGCTTCAAATCGTAAAGAGGGTGATAATGGGAAGTTTCTTCCGCCAAAGTCTTCTGGACAAGTTTGGCCAAATCGATAGAACCCTCTCCGCCTTTCAAGAAGCCATCAAGGAAGGCACAAGGATAAGCATGATCTTGGCACCACTTCGTCAAATAAGCGACTTCTTTTTCGCTATCTTGGGCGAAATGGTTAATCGCAACAACGACGGGAACGCCATATTGCTTCATATTCTCCAAATGGGTTTCCAAGTTGCCCATACCGTTAGCAAGAGCCTCGACATTTTCGTTGGCAAGATCTTCAAAAGCCTGCCCGCCATGCATCTTCAATGCGCGGATGGTCGCAACCATGACAACGCAATCTGGATGTAATCCAGCAACTTGGCATTTGATGTCCAAGAATTTTTCAGCTCCTAGATCCGCGCCGAAGCCAGCCTCGGTCACAACGATCGGAGCAAGTTTTAAGCCTAGTTTCGTGCAAATAATGGAGTTGCAGCCATGAGCGATATTGGCAAAGGGACCACCATGGATCAAACAAGGATTGTTTTCTAACGTCTGCACCAAGTTCGGTTTTAACGCTTCCTTCATGAGTTTCATGATGGCGTGAGAAATCTTGAGGTCATTGACGGTGATGGCTTTGCCTTCTTTATCGTAAGCAACGATGATTGAACGGACACGAGCAAGGAAATCTTCTTCGTCTTTTGCTAAGCACATGATAGCCATCATTTCGCTTGCGACGGTAATCGTGAAAGAATCATGACGAGGCGTCGCTTTCTTGTCATCAAGAGCAACTTCGATGCTGCGCAAAGCGCGATCGTTCATATCCATCGCGCGTTTCCAAACGACGCGTTCGGGATCGATATTCAACGGATTGCCTTGGTAAATCGAATTATCAATAACCGCAGAAATTAGGTTGATGGAAGAGGTTAATGCATGCATGTCCCCCGTAAAATGAAGGTTGATGTCTTCTCCAGGAGCAACTGAAGCAAGTCCGCCACCGGTTGCGCCACCTTTAATTCCGAAAACCGGACCAAGAGAAGGTTCGCGCAAGCAAAGCATGGCTTTTTGGCCGATTTTACCAAAGCCTTCAGCAAGAGCAATGGAAGTCGTCGTCTTTCCTTCGCCTGCTTTCGTTGGCGTAATAGCGGTTACCAAAACCAATTTTCCATCCGGACGATCCTTAAGGGATTCCATGATTTTGGGGTCAACTTTGGCTTTGTATTTACCATAGGGTTCGAGGTATTCCTCATCGATTCCAGCAATCTCGGCAATTTCAGTAATTTTCTTTAAAGGCATAAGAAGCTCCTTTCGTTACGCTTCATTGTAGACCTATGCGTCTTTGACGCAATTGAAACTTACATTTTTTTATTCAAATGATGAAGAATCGCTTCTTCGTCTTTCACCCAAATGATGGGAAATTGATGACGGAAGAAGGTCATTTGGCGTTTCACATAATTCCGCGTCGCTTTCTTAATCGCGGCTTTGGTTTCTTCCAAACTGGCTTCCCCATCTAGATAAGGAAAAAGTTCTTTGACACCAATTGCGGCGAAGGCGCGAGGAGTCCTGCCGTACCGTTGAATCAAAGGAACCGTCTCTTCAAGCAATCCTTGTTCAAACATTTCGTCTACACGTTTGTCTAGATTTTCATATAAGAGGTCGCGATCAGCATCGATTCCAAAGAAGAAAACATCGGAATAAATAGGTGCATGTACCTGTTCTTTTTCTCTTTCCGTTTTGCTTTTTCCACTGGAAAGATAAATTTCGATTGCCCGCAACACCCTTCGGCGATTATGAGGGTGAATCTTTTCCGCTTGGACAGGGTCAATGGCTTCTAATTTGGCATGCAGTTCCTCATCGCTAAGCGCTTCATATTCGGAAAGGTCAACGCTAGGCAATTCCTCAAAACGGTAATCATAAAGGCCAGCTCGAATATATAAGCCCGTTCCTCCTGCGATGATGATGTTTTTCTTTTCTTGCTCTAATTCGGCAATCGTCGCGCGAAGATCTTCTTGATATTCGGCAACATCATAGGAAGAAGTCAAAGGAACAAAATCATAAAGATAATGGGGAACTTCCATCCGCATGGACATCGTTGGCTTAGCCGTAGCAATATTCAAATCACGGTAAACCTGAAATGCATCTGCATTGACAATGACAGCGTCGATTTTTTTGGCTAAGGAAAGGGCTAGAGCAGATTTTCCCGAACCCGTTGGACCTGTCAAAACCAAAATCACGATAGCATGCCCTCCACTTCTAGAAGCAAATCGCGCATATTCGAAACGGCAGAAGCATAATTGATAACCAATGGATGCTTTTCATATTCTTCCTTTAAGGATGCATATTCTTTCTTCGCGGCAAGATAGTTTTCTTCTTGGCTAGAAGAAGCATATTCCATCATCTTTCTTTGAGCAGATTCAATCTCATCGCGAAGATGACGAAGAGATTCATCGTTTTCCATGGACTCTTTTGCTTCAAAATAAGCTTTGGCTTCTGCAGTTTCCTTTAGTCGCTTTGCCGCATCATTGGCCAAAACGAGGATCGGATCGATTTGAAGTTCTCCCTGCATGGAGAAGGCATGGTCTTCTTTGATAAGAACAGGAACAATATGACCTTTCAAATAGGATGGCCCTTTGAAATGGACCAATTTGCTACTTTCGGTATATCCAGAGAGTAATGATTTATCTTTTTTCGATGGACCATCGACCAAAACATCATA
>CAMOEH010000092.1 GCA_946612055.1 uncultured Bacillota bacterium
ATGAGATGACGAAGAAAGTCCCGGACTGGGTGTCTTATTATTTTGATAAAGAAGGGAATTCTCCTTTGATCCCTGGCTATAAAGTTGTTGCCAGCGACAATGCGCCTTCTTGCCGAAATAACGATATTGAATATGATCCGGCAGAAACCTTCGTCTGCACCGTCGATGGCTTTATCGTTTCCAATAACATCGAAGTCGTTTCCCATAAAACGATCCAAACCAAAAACGGGAACAAAGGACTCGATGGTTTCGCTTATTCCGATCATGAGCCGACGATGCTCGAATTCCGGCTCCATTGATATCTAAGGAAACTATTTTTCAGTAGAATTCTTTGGTTTTCTTTGGGGCAAGATCAGCAGCATGCTGGTCTTTTTCTTATATTCGAGGAAGGAGGGTTTATATTCCTTCATATGCTTTTCTTCCATCGGGATAGAGATGAATAAGAAAAGGAGCAAATTGGCAAAAGCCCCAGCAATCCAATACCAATAAGGGAGATAGGTGAAGATAAAGACAAAAGCTAGTCCAAACCAGAAAGAGATCTCTCCTAAATAATTGGGATGGCGAGAATATTTCCAAAATCCAACGTTGATGACTTGGCTTCGGTCAGTTCGCGTTTTGATGAAGCGTTTCATCTGCACGTCTGCAATCAATTCTAAGAAAGTGGCTCCAACCATGACGAATAGACCAATGAGCTGAATCCATTGGAACTCACCATCAAGAGCGAAGAAGAAAGCAGGAACGGAAGCAAGATAAACAATCAAGGTCGGCATCATGCAGATGCCAAAAAGATTAACCAGTTGATAGGCTTTCCCGCTTTTTTCTTTAAGCATCCGATAACGCCAATCGATATATTGGAGATTATCGAAACCGATGATGAAATTTAACGTCAATCGGACCGTATAGAAAAGCAAAGCGACTAGAAGCAAGACGGTTCCTAGATTCCAATTGCCATTTACGATGAGCAAAATCAAATAAATGATGAAGGTCTGCACCGACCAATAAGGATCATAGATCGATGCTGTTTTTAAGATGACTCCGACAAGCCAAACAAAGATCGTCGCGAAGACATCGGCAATCAAGATGCGTAGCAAAATGTGAGGGACGATGTCCTTAAATGCCCAATAAGCGAGGACGCCAAGTCCGGTGGCAAGAAGATAGACAAAAAGGAAGACTAGCAAGCCTAAGGCTTTCGATTGGTAAAGTTTGTTCATGGGATAACATTGCTCTAACGAAACAAAATTGGCAAGAAGATTTCTCTTTTTCATCCAAAAGGGAAAAGGTTTGTTAAACTTTCAGCAATGGAATTTTCTTTCTCTTCTTTGCTTTTAAATTGGTATGACAACAATCGTCGTCATTTGCCATGGCGAGAAGACCCGACCCCATATCACGTTTATCTAAGCGAGATCATGCTTCAGCAAACGCGAGTGGAAGCGGTCAAAGATTATTACGCCCGCTTTCTAGAAGCCTTTCCTGATATCAAATCTTTAGCAAGCGCAGACGAAGAAAAGGTTTTAAAACTATGGGAAGGGCTTGGATATTATTCGCGAGCTAAGAATCTTCATCAAAGCGCGAAAGTGATCGTTTCTAAATATGGAGGAGAACTTCCTTCTTCTATTGATGATCTTCGTCTTCTTCCTGGAGTTGGAGAATATACGTCCAAAGCCATTGCTTCGATTGCCTTTGGGCAAAAAGAAATCTCGATCGATGGGAATTTGTTTCGCATCTATTCTCGTTTGAATATGGATCCAGCTCCTTTGCAGATGCTTTCCTCCAAACAAAAAGCGGAATCTTATTTTGGAGAACGCCTTGAAGACCGACCTGGCGATTTTAACCAAGCTTTGATGGACCTTGGGGAGATGGTTTGCTTGCCCCATGGTTTCCCTTTATGCGATCAATGCCCTTTTGCCTCTTTTTGCAAAGCCCATTTATCCAAACAAGAGGTGTTTTATCCATGCGCCCCTTCCCCGATTCGGAAAAAAGAAGAAAGACGTACCGTGCTTTTGGTGTGTTTTGATAACCAAGTTGCATTGCATAAAAGACCATCGGTGGGTTTGCTTGCTTCCGTTTATGAATTCCCGAATGTTTTGGGCTGGATGAATCAAGAAGAAGTTGTTCGTTATTTGAAGGACCTTGGCTTTCAAATCGCTTCAATGGAAGAAATCGGAGAAAGCAAACACGTCTTCTCCCATTTGGTTTGGAAGATGAAGGGATATCGAGCTCAGGTGCATAACAAAGCAAACGAATTAGACTTTGTTTATGCAAGCAAAGAAGAAATTGATCAATCCTATCCTCTTCCTTCGGCTTTCTCTTATTTTCGGCAAAAACTATAATATCGTCATGGAAATCGTGAAGCTAATCCCCAGCACAAAAGATTACATCTGGGGTGGAGAAAAATTAAAAAAGCAATGGGGCAAACTCGCTCCATACGACCATATCGCGGAGACGTGGGAGCTTTCTTTTAATAAAGATGCCCCTTCTTTTATTGCCTCGGGCAAAGATCAAGACAGGCCTTTATTCGAAGTTGTTTCCAAGGAAGAACTAGGAACGGCTTTAGCTCGTTTTGAAGATTTTCCCGTTCTCATTAAATTCATCGATTCCTCTTCAAACCTCTCTGTTCAGGTTCATCCGGATGACGCCTACGCTTTGAAAAACGAAAACCAATACGGCAAAACCGAGATGTGGTATGTCCTTGATGCCGAAGAAGGTAGCGGCCTTTATGTTGGATTTAAAAAAGACACCAACGAGAAAGAAGTTCGCAAAGCGATTGAAGACGGATCCATCATGGAATTGCTAAATTTCATTCCCGTGAAGAAAGGGCAATCTTTCTTTATTCCCTCTGGAACCGTCCATGCAATCGGAGCTGGCGTTACCGTCATCGAGATTCAGCAAAACAGCACATTGACCTATCGTTTATATGATTATCATCGTTTGGGTAAAGACGGGAAACCGCGTGAACTTCATGTCGATAAAGCGATGAAAGTCATC
>CAMOEH010000093.1 GCA_946612055.1 uncultured Bacillota bacterium
CCACGATCAAGTCGAACGTGGCCAAGTCCTTGCCAAGCCGGGCTCCATCGTCCCGCACAGCAAATTCACCGCGACGACCTATATTCTCACCAAAGAAGAAGGCGGACGTCATACCCACTTCCTTAATGGCTATCGTCCTCAATTCTTCTTCCGCACGACCGACATCACCGGCACGATCACTCTTCCTGCTGGCGTTGACATGGTCATGCCTGGCGACAATATCACCTTCACCGTCGAACTCATCCACCCGATCGCTATGGAGAAAGGAACCAAATTCTCCATCCGCGAAGGCGGACGTACCGTCGGCGCTGGCACCGTTGCCGAAATCCTTAACTAAGTTAAGAGACTCGTCCAAACTTGCCCCTGGCTTCGGTCGGGGGCTTTTGTTATGAAGAAAAGTAGTTTAAAGTATTGCTATGAGCAATAACTTTGGAAATAACATCGTTCCTGCTGGTCTAGGAAGAAGGATCGGCGGCTTTTTAATTGATTCGGTCGTTTGTGGTGGATTGATTGCCCTTTTGTATTTCACTTTAGGCGGGGCCTTATCGAAGAAGATGGGCCTAGATACCATGACGGAAGAAACGGTCAGCTTTCTTGTCGAATCAAAACTTGGCTATACCGACGAGAAACGCACCTCCTTCACGACCGTCTATCACGAAGCAGAAACCTATGTTGAAGACGATATCACCTATCGTTCTTATGAAGATTTTGAAAGCAGGGTTTGGCAATATTACACCGTCTTCTTAGCTGACGAAGGAACTTTCCTTGAAGGCGATGGTTTTGAAGGTGATCCAAGCAATGTTGCCGAGACGGGGAAATGGGTTGTTAACCACGTTTATGGCCTTAGCTTAGAGAAAAAAGACGATAACCCTTATTACACTTTAGCGAAAGTCTCAGGCGAAGATAGCGATAGCGTGCAACCGGTTTTGAAAGAAAATATCGCGAATATTTTAGAAAACGGGACCGACATCGAGAAAAAACAAACCCTGATTGGATTGAAGAATTATTTCTCGACCCAAACCGGATTAAATTCGACCTATGACGACAAAGAACCTACGGGCATCTTCCTCGATGCGGTGAAACATTTGGCCAAGCAGCCGCGTTATCTTCAATTGATTGCGGATGCGAACAAGGCCTTCTTCTTATCGAGGCTTCCTTGCTTCTTAATCCCTCCGATTTTGGTCTTCTTGGTGGTTCCGATGGCGATTCCTAATGGCAAAACCCTTGGGAAGCTTGCGTTGCAAAGCGCGGTCATCTCGGTCTCTTCCTATAAAGCGAAGTGGTGGAATATCCTTTTAAGGCAATTATTCATCGTCTTCCTTTGGGAATTCTTATTGATCCCCAACCAAATGTTTGGGATTACGGCCTTCTTGATTGCGTTAGCCATTGATTTTGCCGTCTTGGCGATTGGCAGAAGCGGCAGGGCACTTCATGACCGCCTCGGAGGCACCTTCGTCATCAATTCCAAACAATCGGTTTGGTTCAAAGACGAAGAAGACGAAGCCGAATATGCTGCCTCCCATCCTGAATTTGTCGCTTCTTTAGAAGATGCGGTGGAATCTTTGCCGGTGGCGAATAATCCGGCTCCGAAGACCGTTAACGGCAGAAAGCTTGTTGGCGATGAATACGATCCGACTTTAGCCGGAATCTTGGATCTATCGACGATTGACCGTCATCGCGAAGAAGCCCGTAACATGAAATCGTTTGACGAATTCGAACAAAGCAAAGAGAAAGAACTAGCTGACTTAATGGAGAAGCAGCAAAAGAATGAAGATTTGGCCGCGATGGAAGAAGCGGAAGCTATGCCTTCTAATGAGCCAAATGAAGAAGATAATCCAACCAAAGTCGAAGAAAAAGATCGCATCGACGAAGAAAATGGCGGATTTGCCGACGAGGGAGAATGACGCTGGGCAACCAGCGTTTTCTTTTGAAAATGAATCAGAAAATGAAAGAAAAAATTTACATTCGCCTCTCCCCCTTTTCGCGTTCGCGTAAGCGGTTGTATAATGGTTCAGATATGAGACAGGATTCGCTTCTTAATAAGAAGACGGAGAAAAAACTCTCTCCCTTTTGCTTAGCTAAACTTTCTCTTCTCACTCTTTCTTTTTCTCTTGTCACTACGGCTGCATTCTTGATTACGCCATCCTCTTCTGTCTCTGCGGAAGAGGATTCTTCTTATGTAGTCCCAGAAAGCGAAACGGTAATCGATAGCACCGAGCTTTCGATCACCGTCCTTAGCTCGGCCAAAACCGATATCTCCGAATCCCTATCCGTTCGTTTCAGTTCGAATACTGCGGTGGGATACGATAACGGGACCCGTAATAAAAGCGTCTATGTCGTCGTTGACGATGCTTCTTATGATCCCATGGGCGAATTTGGACCGAAAGAAGATGGCACCCTTCCAGAATTCAATGCCTACGTGTATTGGATTGATTTCACCGGCAGGGGAGCCAAAAACGAGACGATGTATATCCCCTCCGTGGTGACGCAAGCTGGGAAGATGCGCCTTAATATCACACGCATTGCCGAAACCGCTTGCTGGAAGGAAGCCCTTGTTACCAACAAAGCGACCCCGACCCATACGGCGGATGATTATAACTACGGGGCTATTGATGCCAAATTGCAGAAAATCGCGATCCCATCATCGATTGAAACCATCGACGAAGGGGCTTTTGCTTCTTTCCCAGCGAATTTGACGCTTAGCTTTGTTGCTGCTAGCGAGCCCGCTACCTTTGTTAGCGGATGGACGGATGCCGCCCCCGCTCAAATCGAATGGGGCGCTAGCCATAATGAATCTTCCTTTAGCGTCGGAACTTCATCGACGAAGACCTTTGGCGCGGGCAAAGATTTCTTGGCTGGATATTATGGGGAAGGCGAATTAGATCGCCCTCTTCTTGCCACTTATGATGTCGTTGACCGTGAAGGCAATTTGCTCCGCAGCAACCAAATCCAAACCGTTGAAAAGAATTCGGGCCATGCCGCTTATTATGGCATCGGGGCTAGCGTCGGCGAGAATTCGACGAGCATTTCAGTCGATTTCGATTTGCCGGCGAATGAATTCGTTAATCCTTCCTCTTTGGTTTTCCATAACATCTTCTCGCCTGTTTTCAATAGGGTCCCAGATGACGAAGGCAAAGAAATCATCGACATCAAACCGGAGATGTCCACCTTCTATAGCGGCAAAGCCAAAGTCTCTTCTTCTTTCCGACGCGTCGAACTTTCGGATTTGGTAACCGTTTCTACGGGCAAGATCACAACCTTTGGCAATTTCATCCAACTCGATGCGATTGTTGATGTTGCCGAAGGGTTCTATGAAAAGCTCAACGCCGCTACTTATAAAACCTATGAAGACAAAATCCGTTCTGGCGAATATGAACCTCGCATGCAGTTCTCCTCTTTGGTAGCGGCCGAATATCGCTTCTATTATGAAGGCATTAATGGCGAGGTCTTGACCAAAGAAGGAAAAATCGGAACGCCGGTCTCTTATTTCATTCTTTCCTCCAAAAAACCCAATACCGTCGGATTTATGTTCGACATGTCCTGGGTCAACAAGATGGAGGGGGACGCTGGAACGATCACTTACCAAAACCTCATCCGCGTCGAATTAAGGAATTTCGTCCTGAAGACCGATATTTGGAATATCTCTGCGAATAACTATTTACAGAAAACGAATTTCAATTTCCATTTCGGAGCCATCAATTTGATGCCCGATGGAAAAGAAAATACGAAGCACGTGGATCTTATTCTTGTGTATTTGATTGGAAGCGCGATTTACGCTGGTGTGTTTGCCGCGGCAGCCGTTGGCTATTATTTCTACGCCAAGAGGCGCTTCCGCAACGACGAATTCCTCCGCGTCAACGACAAGAGGTTCCTCTTTAACTCTTTGAAGAACTTCGTTGGTTATGGCTTGGTCTTCTTAGCCATCCTCACTTGCATTGCTAGATGGGGCATCATGAATACCTCTGTCGTTGCTTTGAATCCGCTTGATGTCATGGTCATCATCTTCGTTTTGGCTGGAGCCATCTTCCTTGGCTTCTCCATCAAGAATATGGTCCTAAGCATCCGCAACATGATGAAACGCCGTCAATTCCGTAAATTGAAACTCGATCTCGATAAAGTCGAGGACGGTACCCGATAAAAAGGAGAAAGAACATGGAAATTCGCATTAAGGCATTGACCAAAATCTTCCCGGGCGATCCCAAGAAAAATATCCGTGACACCATCGCGGTCAAGGATATGGATTTCACCGTTCCTGATGGCCAGCTCGTTGGCCTTCTCGGTCCTTCTGGATGTGGCAAATCCACGACCCTTTATATGATTTCTGGCCTTCAGACTCCGACTTCTGGCGAAGTCTGGTTCGGCGATCAAGAAGTCACCAATCTTTCTCCGGAAAAGCGCGGCATTGGGCTTGTTTTCCAAAACTACGCCCTTTA
>CAMOEH010000094.1 GCA_946612055.1 uncultured Bacillota bacterium
AATCGCTGGTTAAAGTTGTGGCCATAAAAGTGGTCACGCCTTCTTGATACAAGGAATTGGCAACGGTTTCGACTTCTTCTTCGCTTGCATCCATGAAGTCGATTCCAGCGGACCCATGGATATGAATATCAATGAATCCAGGCATCGCGATGAGCCCTTTGCCATCGAGGCATCCTTCTTTTCCTTGATAAGGAGACCTTCCAATTTTGTGGATCTTCTTATCGAGGATTTCCAAATAACCATCTTCAATGACGGTTTCCCCAGATACGATTTTTATATGGTTGATAATCATGGATTTCCCCCTATCCCGATTTGATTCTAGTCGGCTGTTTTCTTCGCTTCAATGAATTAAAGAAAAATTATAAATTTTTGTCATAAAAAACCGAATTATCGAATTGCCCGGTACTCGCAGAAGAGAATTTCATATCCGTTATCAAGATATGGGCCGTCCTTTTTTTCGAGTTTGAAGCGATTATCTTTGTCGATATTTTCAAAGAAGACTTCCGCTTGCCCGTCGGCATCGACTTTGGTTAAAAGGACTTTGTCGCAATAAGGGAGCATTTGAGCGTAGATGCTAGCCCCTCCAATGATATAGACATCATCCTTTTGGCTTTCTTCTTGAATCAAGGCGAGAAAATCATCAAAAGAATGAACGTTGATCACGCCTTCATAATGATGAGATACATCTTGAGAAAGGACGATGTTTTTCCGCTCCGGCAACGGCTTTTGGCTCGGAAAAGAAAGCAAAGTATTCTCCCCCATAGCAACCGTATGTCCTTTCGTCGTTTGACGGAAAAACTTCATATCCATAGGCAAGGAAAATAGAAGGCCATTTCGTTTGCCGATACCGTAATTTTTGTCGCAATTTAAGATAGCAATGATCATATAGCAACCGGTATTTTCTCTTCGAGAGTTTCGTATACGTAATCTTCTAACGAAAAATCCTCAACTTTGAAATCATAGAAATTCTTCACGTCAGGATTAATGTGCAATTTTGGCGCAGGGTGTTGAGGCTTTTCCAAGACCTTTTTCACTAAAGGAATATGACGGTCATAGATGTGAGCATCCGCGATGACGTGGATCAATTTTCCAACCTTTAACCCCGAGACTTGGGCGAACATATGAAGCAACAAGGCATATTGGACGACATTCCAGTTATTCGCGGTCAGCATATCGTTGCTGCGTTGATTGAGGATGCCGTTAAGACGATCGCCTTCGACATTAAACGTCATCGAATAAGCGCATGGGTATAAATGCATTTCGTGAAGATCTTCGAAGTTGTAGATGTTCGTCATGATTCGACGGGAACGTGGATTGTTTTTCAAATCGAAAAGGACGCGATCCACTTGGTCGAATTTGCCTTCTGGATAGATAGCTTTCTTCGCGAGTTGATACCCATAAGCCTTGCCAATCGAACCGGTTTCATCCGCCCAGGAATCCCAAATATGAGGTTTGAGATCATGGATGTTGTTGCTCTTCTTTTGCCAAATCCAAAGGATTTCATCCAAGCAGCTTTTAAAGGCGGTTCTGCGGATGGTAAGAATCGGGAATTCTTCGGAAAGATCGTATTCGTTTACGATGCCAAATTTCTTCACGGTGTGGGCAGGGGTTCCATCTTCCCATTTGGGCCGAACTGGATAAGGCTCATCCGAAACGCCATGAAGGAGAATCTCGTTCATGTTTTTGATAAAAGTTTGATCTGCTTTGCTCATACTAGACAAATTATACAAGACGCCTTCTTTTTTGCGATGAGAAGATTAATCTTCTCTTCTCTTTTTTGAAAAAGAAGCCATCAACGGTCATCGTTGATACGCGAAGGAATCGCGTAAGAAGCGATGAAGGAAATCAAAAACATATTGAGCACGGGGTTTCTAAATAGAAGCAAAAGGCAATTGATGATTTCCGAAGAATAGGTGTGGGCGTAAATTGCCGGAACCAAAGTTACCCCATAGCCGATTCCAATGGAAAGAGAGGCGATCGTGATGTTTTTCTTGCTCCAACCGCAACGAGAAAGCATCTGCATTCCAATGACGACGATCGAAGCAAACAAGGAGATCATGCACCCACCCATGACGGGAGCAGGAATGCTCATCAGGAGTTTCGAAATGATGGGAAAGAAACTTGCTATATATAGCAATAGGCATCCTTGGAAAACGGTAAAGCGATTGACTACTTTGGTTTGACTGACGATGCCGACGTTTTGGGAGAAAGTCGTTAAAGGAAGTGCCCCGAAGATTCCTGATAACGCGGAAACAAAGCCATCGCAAGAAATGCCTCCGCTTATCTCTTTGTTTTCTGGATCTCTGCCTAAGGCAGCGCTAGTTAAAGACGTGATATTCCCTAGACCTTCTGTCGCCGTGACGAGATACACAATAAAAACAATGATGATGGGGCCAATTCTGAAATCGCTCCATTGGAAAGTAATTAAAGTGAAGATTGGCCTTGGGACATCAACGATGTCGCGGACTCCAGAAATTGCTAAAGACGAGAAATCAATAAGGCCAGGGAAGCATAAAGCCACTAGGAAGCCCGTAACTAATCCAACGAGGATGTGAATATTCTTCCAAACGCCTTTGACGAAGATTTGGAATAGAAGTGAGGATAATAACGCGCTTCCAGCAACGATTAAAGAAGGCCAGGCTTTGGAAAAATCATAGAAAGATGATGTCAGGCCACCGATGGTTTCTGTTGTTAAGGTCGCATCTCCATAATTGATAAATTGCTCGATTCCAACCGTTAATAACGATAAGCCGATGCCCAAAACAACGCAGGCAGAGACGATTGGCTTGATCCCCTTTCTCCAATAGGGGGCGAAAAGCCCAGCAATCCCGATGGCAATGCCTCCGATAATGATCGAGAGAAACATTGTTTGCAAGCCATATTGAAGTCCGACTAAACCTAGAATTGAAACGAAGGTGAAGGATAGCCCAACAACTACCGGTAGTCGCGACCCGATTTTCCAAATAGGGAAAAGCTGGATCGTTGTTCCGATCGCAGCAAAAAGAATCGCGGCCTGGATGCCATTAGAAATGACTTCCCCGCTTGCCTTCGCAATGGTTAAAACAATCAGTAAAGGGGCGATATTCGAAACAAACATCGAAAGGACATGTTGGATTCCAAGAGGAATAGCCTGTTTTAAAGGAACCGCGCCCTCAAGAGAAAAAATGTTGTCCACCGAACGGGAACGCCAATACTGTTGAAATTTATCTTTGATTTTTGACACCGGCAAAAGTCTAACGAAAACAAACTCTCTAAGCAACCATCTTTCATAGGAAAGATAAGGGACATGATGTAAAATATCCCCATGGAATTTTCTGGTTGGGAAAAACTTTCTCTCGTTGATTACGACGATAACATTACGACGACTTTGTTTATGGCCGGCTGCCCTTTCCGTTGCCCTTTTTGCCATAATGGGGACCTCGTTTTACATCCGGAAAGAGCTGCGATAATCCCTTTTGATGAGATCCTTTCTTATCTTCGAAAAAGACAAGGCGTGCTTGATGCCGTTTGCGTTTCTGGTGGTGAGCCCACTTTGATGAATGACCTCAAGGAAAAACTAAAAGCTATGAAAGACCTTGGCTATAAAATCAAGCTCGATTCCAATGGCTGGAGACCGGAAGTTCTTAAGGAATTGATTTCGCTTCATTTGGTTGATTACGTCGCTATGGATATCAAAAATTCCCTAGATCGCTATAGTGAAACCTGCGGGACTCTTGTTGATTTAGAACAAATTAAAGCATCGGTTTCTTTGTTGATGGAATCGGGGATCGATTATGAATTTCGGACGACGCTCGTTGATGAATTCCACGATGAAAAAGGCATTTTAGAGATCGGCAAATGGATTAAGGGCGCGAAGAAATATTTCTTGCAACGTTATATGGATAACGAACACTGCATCGAAAAAGGTCTCCATGCCGTCTCTATAGAAAAAGCGAAGCAATTTGAGGAATTACTTCGCCCTTATATTGAATCTGTTTCTCTTCGAGGTTATGACGAGGATCACGACCATTAAAGACTATTTAGATATTGTTCCGCCATCAAAGCAGCGATTGCTCCGTCATTAGTCGCCGTAACGACTTGGCGGATTTTTTTCTTCCGGCAATCTCCTGCCGCGAACAATCCCGGGGTTTTGGTCGCCATGTTTTCATCGGTGACGATAAAGCCGTTTTCCAAATCAACGAGATTGGCAAAAGGCTCATTGGAAGGAAGTTGGCCAATCGCGATAAAGCAGCCGTCGCAAGGAATATCCACCCTCTCCTTGGTTTTGGTATTTTCAAACAAGACGGATTTTAATTCGTCCTCGCCTTTAAATTCGACGCTTGCCATATTGTGATAAACCGTTAGATTCGGGATGGCGTCTAGACGATCGACAAGAACCTTATCGGCAAAATAGCGGTCGAACAAAGTAACTAAAGTAACTTTGGAACAAATTTGGGCCAAAGAGATGACGTATTGCAAAGCGGTATTCGCGTCTCCAATAACGAGAACTTCTTTTTCTTTGAAGAAACTGCCATCGCAGACGGCACAATAGCTGATTCCTTTTCCCGTAAGTTCGTTTTCTCTTGGTAGCCCAAGTTGTTTGGGGTGGCAGCCCGTGGCCAAGATGACAGATTTTGCTTCTTGGGTGCCAAAAGGAGTGGAAATTACAAACACGTCCCCCTTTTTTTCGATCCCGTTTACGTCAGCCATATCGAAATCTGCTCCCATTTCGGTGATTTGAGAAAAGAGGCTATCGCTCCAAGCCATCCCACCAATAGATGGGATGGTTGGATAATTCTCTAGGCGAGGGCTTTTGGCAATCTGCCCTCCAAAAGATTCTTTTTCTAAAACGCAGACGGATTTTCCGGCTCTACGAAGATATAAGGCAGCCGTCATTCCGGCTGGGCCGCCGCCAATAATGATGCAATCAAACATAGATGTGCTCCTTAGATGAAGAAGGCTCCCACGTTGGTAGGAGCCTTTATTGTTTTGGTTAGACCTTGTTAGTTGGCTTTGCTGGCTTTCGTGGCTTCGATATAGCCTTTGATGAGGGAGGCGTTATCGTAAGCTTTATAGGAATCGCCATCTGGAACAAGGAGGGTTGGGGCTTGCTTGATGCCGAAGGATTCGGTCAATTCGCGGTTTTCCGCGGCATCGAGGACTTCGTATTGGATGCCTTCTTTATCAAGAAGCATCTTCGCCATTTTGCAGTTCGGGCAGGTCGAAGTGGTGAATAACATCAACTTCTCGACCTTTGGAGCGTGACGGCTTGGCTTATGGATGTTGGTCTCGCAAGCTTTTCCTTCTTCCATCGTCGGTTCTTGATCGAAGTGGACGTCGTAGGTGCGGCGTTGCTTGAATTCCTGCGATTTGCCAGGGTTCCAGTTTTTAACTGGACGATAGTAGCCGGTGATACGGGAATAGACTTCCGTTTCCTTGCCGCAGATCGGGCACTTCCATTGTTCGCCCGTGATGTAGCCGTGTTCGGAGCAGACCGAATAGGTCGGGGACATCGTGTAATAGGGCAATTTGTAGTTTTCGGCAATCTTGCGGACGAGCTTCATGCAGGATTCCCAGTTGGGAAGGCGCTGTCCCAAGAAAGCATGGAAGACGGTCCCGGAGGTATAGAGGGTCTGGAATTGATCTTCGATATCCAAGGCCGCGAAGATGTCATCGGTATAGCCGACAGGAAGGTGAGAGGAGTTCGTGTAATACGGAGTCTCGCCATTCTTGGAAGCGGTGATGATATCGGGGTAGCGTTCTTTGTCGTGCTTAGCAAGACGGAAAGCGGTGGATTCAGCAGGAGTGGCTTCAAGGTTATAGAGGTCGCCATATTGCTCTTGATAATCGGAGAGGCGGCTTCTCATGTGGTTGAGAACTTCGGTGGTGAAATCCTGAGCTTCTTTGTGGGTCAAATCCTGACGGATCCAACGAGCATTGAGGCAGGCTTCGTTCATGCCAACCAAGCCAATCGTGGAGAAGTGGTTGTTAAAGGAGCCGAGATAATGTTTGGTATAGGGATATAATCCGGCTTCTAGAAGTTTGGTAATGGTTTGGCGTTTTACGCGAAGGGAGCGGGCGGAAATATCCATCAAGCGATCAAGGCGGGCATAGAAATCCGCTTTGTCGGTGGCTAGGTACGCAATGCGGGGCATGTTAAGGGTGACAACGCCGACAGAACCGGTGGATTCGCCAGATCCGAAGAAGCCGCCGGATTTCTTACGGAGTTCACGCAAATCAAGGCGTAAACGGCAGCACATCGAACGGACATCGCTAGGCTTCATGTCGGAGTTGATGTAGTTGGAGAAATACGGGGTGCCGTATTTGGCGGTCATCGTGAAGAGAAGACGGTTATTTTCGGTTGGAGACCAATCGAAGTCTTTGGTGATGGAATAGGTGGGGATTGGGTATTGGAATCCGCGGCCATTGGCATCGCCTTCGATCATCGTTTCGATGAAGGCTTTGTTGACCATCGCCATTTCTTCGACGCAATCACCATAGGTGAAATCCATTTCCTTGCCGCCGACGATC
>CAMOEH010000095.1 GCA_946612055.1 uncultured Bacillota bacterium
CTTCTTTGCTGAAGCAAATCCATCAAGAGATGTATGAAAAAGCCGAGAAAGAGCTAGAATCTCGCATCGTCGATGTAACGACGATCGAAGAGCTCAATGCTGCCTTGACTAAAGGCGGCTACGCTCGTATGGCATTCTGCGGCGAAGCAGAATGCGAACTGAAGATCAAAGAAATCACTGGTGGGGGAACCGCGCGTTGCATTTATAAAGAAAGCGCGCCCGAAGGAAGCGTTTGCCCGATCTGTGGCAAGCCTTCGAAGATGGTGGTATATTTCGCGAAAGCGTATTAATTTGGCTTTTACAATATTTCGGTGCAATAAGAACGTTTTTTCTAATGCGCTTTTGCTCTAGATGTTGTATATTATGCAAGCGCGGAGGCATACCCAAGAGGCCGAAGGGGACGGTTTGCTAAACCGTTAGGTCGCGAATGCGGCGCTCGAGTTCAAATCTCGATGCCTCCGCCATTAAGAATAAGGGAGTTAAATATTCCCACCTATAGATAAAACCAGGCATTAATTAGAAACCTGGTTTTTTGTTAGATAACTTTACACTTTAATCCGTTTTTCTTAAAGAGATACACGAACGACATGATGTGGCACAAAGAAGCATTAACTAATATCTTATTAGAACTTTTGAAGCAATAATCATTTCTAATAATAACTTTATCTATGCTACCTGTTTTAATATTCTGAATGACTCTTTTAAAATCTTGTTCTTCCAAACAATAAAGATAAGAGGCGTTGATAGAAGAAAATTTATCTTTTTCGATGTCGACATTATCTTCTAAAACTAATGGAAATTCATTGTCATTATATGGAGTGTTGTAGATATATTTTTGCCTAATTGTATCACTTGTCATAATTAAGTGCTTTCTTTGCAAAAACGATATCCACTTGAATTTTCTTGGCAATATTAGGATATCTTTTTTGACAATTCTCCATTGCTTCAATCAATTGTTGAGATTTCCAAAAAGCTGACAAATCTTCCCAGACTTCTGAACACCAATAGATTTCATCTTCCGAGGCTGTATTGATATATTCAATCGTGGCTTCTAAAGAGACTTCCAAAACTTCAAGTTCTAACTTCCAATAATAATCGGTGCCTTCACCATCTTGTGGTTCGACTAATTTTCTCTTTTCAATTAATTCTTTCATTTGCTTATGAATCATTTTTTTATAAACCTCCTTGATCTTTACTTGGGAAGGTCGTAGAAATTGTTCCACCTTCTCCAAATGTTATTGTTACTCTAACACCCTTGTAGACGGCTGAGCATGAAGTTCTAGGTATTCGAGCGCCTTTATGTGTCGATAAAACATAGTTTGCAGCATCAGCGATATCTTCTGCGGTCCATGTTTTTGGAAACCATGTATGATTATCACCAGTTTGGAAAATCTTGTTTGTTGATGTTGGTAAATTGCCAACACGTACCCCATTATTATACTCCTTGGTGATTTCGTACGGAATGTTATTCCTTTCCATATAATCAATGCTATCTTGTCCATGTCCACCACTTTTCGGACGATTATGCTCGGTGTATTCACCTTAGAAAGATCGATTCCAAATTTGGTATCAACGACCAAAAAATACATTTTGTGCAAGATTGATGATTGGGGGAAAATAATATCATGATTAGTTTGTGCTTAAACGAAACAGAAAAGTCTGTTCTCAAAAATCTAATTGGCAAAAAGCTGAATAAAATTCGGCATGATCCTTTCGATCGTTTTGGCCAAGAAACCGTATATGGACGAGTCGAGTTATTTTTCGACTATGAAATAGTCTCAATCGACTACGATTACGTGCCCTATCCATTGTTCGGCAGCCAAGACGATGAACATCCGGCCTTCTCCATCAAGATCATCGACGAAAAAGAAGCGATTTCGGCTTTAGAAAATACCGACCAGATTAACGTAGACTGCGGGAAAACTATTACAGGTATAACGCTTGTAGAAGATTCCGCCGAGATTGAATGGGATGGCAAACGAGATGAAACTAGAATCCTAAAAGCCATCATCATCCAATTTGGGAAAGAAGAAATCGCCTTTCAAGGCGACTATATGATGCCTTTGATCGATATAATTAAAGAAGACGTGTTAACAAAACTAACTGATTCTTTTGACGAGCTCCAAAACGATTCTGAAACGAAATTTGCAGCTGAAAGATTTCTCGTTCGCGTTTAAGCCAATGTTAAACGATGAGCTCGTTGAAGATAAAAGTCTTTCCTTTGGACTGCTCTTCGATATCTTTTGGAAAAAAACGATATTCGTTTTATGATTAATGCCATGAAAAAGAAAACTAATTTAGCCGACCGCCTCAATGAAGGCGAAGGATTCATCGCCGAAACAAAATACGATTTCCTCGGATTTTCGATTTACGATATCCTCCATATAGTTTTTGCCATCGTTTTCCTTGTCGTTGCATTTATCAAAAGAGAAGGCTTTTGTGAGATGGAAGTGGGGGAATCTTTCGTCGAAATCGTTTTCTCCATCTTATTGATCGCTTTCATCTTGGAAATGGTCAAAAAGCATCATGAAGCCGCGACGACAAGACGCTTCTATACCTTTGCTTGGCTTAGCGCTTGCGCAGCCTTGCTTGTCCCAGAAAGTTTTGGAATCCCGCATCTAGTATCCTCCGTCATCGATGATGGCGTCTTTATCCATCACGAAATCCTCCGCCTCATCGAGATTTCTTTCTCTTTGATTTCTTTCGTTTTGTTCTTGCTTAGCTTGAAGAAAGCGGACTCGGGAAAAGGATGGACACCAAGCATCCTCATGGCTATGATCTTCTTCGTTTTGACCGTTCCTTTGGCCATCACGAGGTTATTCCTTGCCAATGAGCATGAACCGATCTTGCTTGTTTGCTATGTCATTAAAGACCTCGCCCCTGTTGCCCCTTTTGCTTTCGCTTTGTATGGACTTATCAAAGAGATGAAACAAAACAAGAAGAAAGAAAATGGAGAGGGAGAACAATAAGAAAAACCCTCATCCTTTTTTGCATGGATTAACCCTGCTCGATGCGCTTTTCTCCTTGGCGTTTGGCGGGGTTATTTTCTTTGAGGCTTTTCAAGGCAATCCTCTTTTGTATGTGATTGCCCCGATCTTCGTCATCGAATCGCTTCTATATTTCCTTCTCTTCTTCCATAAAGGGAAAGCAAGCGCGATCGGCGAATTCTTGCTTTCTCCTATTGCTATGCTCGCTTTGCTTTTGCTTGCCATTAGTGGGGGCAAGAAGGCCGAAAAAGGAAAAACCTCCAATGAGCGAAAAGGAATAATTCCTTATATTAAGGATAAAGAAAAAACGGGTTGCCCCGTTTTTCGTTTATCTTTCTTCGGGATGTTGTTCGAAATACCATTCTGGAAGCGGGGGCAATTCCTCGTCTTCCCTGCGGATGGGGCTATAAGAATAGCCGACGACCCATGGACCGATATTGCATCCGGTGATGCAACTCATGATCATGTCGGGATGATTCATCTTGAGTTTAGGGAATTGGGCTTCGATTTTCATTTGCTTTTCAACCATCGATAAGCCCGTATGGACGCGGTAAAGCTTGAAGTCTTTGCTATCGCGGTCACCAATCCACTCGGAAAG
>CAMOEH010000096.1 GCA_946612055.1 uncultured Bacillota bacterium
ATGAATCTGCCAACCCAAGGGGCATCCATATGCCCGGTTTCGAATTCAAGGCCTTCGCTGGCTTGGTGTCCAAAGTTATCTTTGACATGCAAGGTCGCTTTGTATTTGGAGAAAGGCTTCAAAGCAGATCCTTGGTAAGCAGCCCCGACCTCATCGGGGAGAAGAAGCTCATAACCATCCTCGAAAATGACTTTCGCTTCCTCTAGGCAAGCGCCTTCTTGATCAGATTCCAAATGGAAGCTGAAGAAAGGATGCGGATTGTCGGTGATCAAGCCCTGATGGACTCCGTCGATGAGGAAAGCTGCGATTTTCATGGTTTTGCTCCTTATATATTATTTATTCGCGATTTTGATACCTTTTTTCTTCCATTCGTCGATGAATGGTTCGCGGCAGTCGGTGCAGATCAAGTCGTAGTCTTGGATCGGAGCGACCCGATAGAAGGATTTCTGGTTGAATTTGCTTCCGCCGACGATCAGGATTCTTTTCTCAGAGCGGGAGAACGCAGCTTTTTTGGTCTCGACTGTCTCAAGGCTTCTCTCATACGCGCCGTCGGGGGGGACCGCTGCCGCTCCCGCAAGCATCAGGGCACAGTGGAACCCTTGAAGCATCGTGAGGGCGAAGCCTCCATTGGTGGAGCCGGAATTGTTCCGGAGGGT
Source organism: uncultured Bacillota bacterium (assembly GCA_946612055.1). The sequence continues at coordinate 657 of CAMOEH010000096.1, forward strand.
GCCGCCTAAGAGGATCAGGTCGACGTTCTTCCGATTGGCGAGCATCATCGCGAGCTGTATGCCGTTGGTGACCACGGTTTTGAATGAGAAATCCATCCGCTTGGCAAGGGCGAGGCAAGTGGAGGAATTGTCGATGAAGACATTGCTGAATTCCGGGAGGTTCCTCGCCGCGATTGCCGCGGCTTCTTTCTTCTCCTCCCCTTCGCTTTCCATACGGACGAAGATCGAGACTTCGTCTCCGCCGCTATCGACGCGGATCGCGCCGCCATGCGTCCTTTTGAGCATGCCGAGCTTCTGCATGTCGCCTAGATCACGGCGTACCGTCGCAGGTGAGACGAAAAGAAAATCGGCCAATTCATCAACGGTGGCTCTTCCCTTTTCCTTGAGGAACTCTTGGATACGCTTGTAGCGTTCCAAAACGAATAGATTGGTACCTTCTGGCATCGCGTTTTCTCCCCGCTCCTTCGAGCTGATTTTAGCAAAGGAACACCACAGTGGAAACTTTGTCGGAAAAGAAGATAAATATTCACTATAGTGCTTGCTTTTCGATCATATTCAATCATAAATGATCATGAATAAAAACAATTTTTGGAAAATGAGCAGGTTCGCTTGCTTATTGCTTTTCGTTTTGATCGCACTCTTTCGCATTTGAGCATTTTGAAGTTGCATCTGAGCATCCTCGGAAAAGAAAGGATTGCTATAATGGAAAAAGAAGGACGAAAACATGGAGACATTAGAAGCAATCAAAACGAGGAAATCCACGCGGGTTTTCGCTAAAACCGAGATTCCTGACGAAATCATCGAGACTCTTTTAATGGCGGGCATGGCCGCTCCTAGCGCCGTTGACCGTAGGCCCTGGAAGTTCTACGTCTTAAAAAGCGAAGAGAGCAAAAAGAAATTGATCGCCGAAATGCGCTTTGGCAAATACGAATGCCCGATCATCATCGTGCCATGCGTCGATGAAACCAAAACCATCCCCTTGATGCATGATCTCGCTTATTGCGACTTGGGCGCGGCGACCGAGAACATCCTCCTTGCCGCCACCGATTTAGGCTTAGGCAGCGTTTGGTGCGCAATCTATCCAGGGAAGGCAAAGATGAAAAGCATCAGAAAAGCCTTGGGGATGCCACTAGGCATAACCCCCTACTCCGCGATTTATATCGGCTACCCAGACGTTGAAAAAGACAAAGGGAAGATCAAAGACAAATTCGATCCGAAAAGAATCGAGATCCTATAAAAGAAAATGGAAATCTGGTATATGAAGCCCTCGATTTCGCTGGAGAGGCGATCTTTCCTGAGCTAAGCCGAAAAACCCAAAAAGTCCTGCAAGAATGCGCTTTCGTCCCCTGATTCGAGATTAACGATTTTGCGGTGGCTCGATTGGGTGAAAGTGAACTTTGTGGGCTCTTCGAATTCCTTTTGTCCAGTTGTTTCAATGCTCTTTCTCAGCAAGCTAATGGCCTCATCGCGGCTAAGGCCTGAAGCGCTGGAGCTTGCTTCATCCACGGGCCGAATCAAGCAGGAGGACAAAAAATGATATCCGCCAAAGCGGATAAGACGGCGACTTTCTTCATAAAACTTCCAATGACGATTTCATTTATCTTAACGCACATCAATCGATGATAAAGGAAAGAAAAAAGCGCCTTTGGGAGGCGCCATCTTTTCATTTGGCTGGGGTGGCTGGGATCGGACCAGCGCATGTGGGTGTCAGAGACCCATGCCTTACCGCTTGGCTACACCCCAAGAGCACTCATATTCTACTCATCTATCCTTCCGATTCAAGCAGTTTTGCTTATATCCTCCCCCAAGAATCGAATTTTTGGGGAGAAGGAAAAGGAAAGACCGGCGAACCGGTCTTTCCCAAGAGTCTTTTTTATTCGCCTTCTTCGGAGGATTCGGCTGGGAATTTCGAAAGGTCGGGCGCGGTGAAATTGCAGCTGCCCCACGAATAGGGGGTCGTGGTGTGGGCGGAAAGGTCGTTCGTCTTCTCGCCCATCCTCTGGGAGCTCTTCAAGATGGTCTCTTCGCTAAGCGGGAGGTAATTCTCGACTTTGAATTTGACGGTGTTCTCGGCATCGAAGGCGATGGGAACAATCTCTTCGCCTTCCTCGGAAGCGACGGGGGCATAGGTGCCCTTGGCCTTCATCGTGGCGTTGACTTCGAGGTTGCCATCGCCGCTGGAGAGATAGCTTTCATCGAGCGAGCTCGATTCTAAGTTA
>CAMOEH010000097.1 GCA_946612055.1 uncultured Bacillota bacterium
TTCGTCGGCTGCTTCGGCAATATCGATCGTCGGGACGAGTTCGAAAATCTCCAATAGCCTCGCATGGTCTTTCTTGGAGATGCATTCTTCAAGCTCTTCGGTGGTAACCTTCGCGACGACAGGAGAATCTTCGATAACTTCTTCCTCTTCCACCTTTTCTTTGTTTTCTTCGTCCATAAGGCTACCTCCTCTCGCGGTTAGGATAAACCCTTCTCCAAAGGAGGGAAAGCAAAATCGATTCTTCTTTGTATAAATTCGTTATAATGAAGGCATCATGAAAAGCGCGATATTGATTCCCATTTACGAAACCACGGAAAAAGTGCTTCCCTTTTTGAAGACGTTTTCCCCTGACGATTTCGATGAATTCCTCGTTGTTGACGATGGATCAGGAGAGGCTTATTCCTCGATCTTCAAGCAGATTGAAGAAGAGACGCCCTTCAAGGTTCTTTCTTATCCCGTCAATGGCGGGAAAGGGGTCGCCTTAAAAAGAGGCTTTGCCAAATTGCTTCAAGATTCCCCGGATTTAGAAGGCATCGTCACCGCGGATGGGGATGGGCAGCATACTCTTGAAGACATCCGCCATATTCGCGATGGCATGAAAGAATATCCCGATGCTTTGATTTTAGGCGTTAGGACATTTGAGAATGCTCCGAAGCGAAGCCAATTTGGTAACGAATGGTCCTCAAACTTCTTCCGTTCTTTGACGGGAAAGAAACTTGGCGATACCCAAACCGGATTGAGGGGAATTCCTTCCGCTTTATTTGATTACGCGGTCACGGGTACGGGGAATCGTTATGAATACGAGATGTATTTCCTCCTTGATGCGGCAAGGGAATTCCCGATCCATCAGATCCCGATCCAAACGATTTATGAAAACAATAACGAAGGATCTCATTTCCGTCCTTTCCGCGATTCTATGCGCGTCATGCGCCCGATGTTCTTATATCTACTATTTGCGGTGATCGCAACCATCGTTGATTTGACCCTATTTGGGCTTTCTTATTCGTATTTGTTCACCGAAGGCGGGGTCACTGCCTTGTTCTTCGCGATGTTAGAAGCCAGATTAATCTCCGGGGTCTTCCTCTTCTTCGTCTTGGATTTTGTCGTTTTCCACGCAAGAGGATCTCTTGGCTTCCACGCCCTTAAATACATCGCGTTATCTTTGCTTAGCCTTGGGATTAGCTTTGGCTTATGCGCGATATTCCCTTCGCTTCCTTTAGCAGGATTAATTGCCATTAAGGCGGGAATTGATTTCCTATTAGGCTTTGGCAAATATTTCTTGAATTCTTCCTTTGTCTTCTCCTCTTGGGGCGAGAAGAAAAAGAAGAAGCGCCAATAAAATGGAAGAGTATACTATTTACGGTTTATCTTAGGAGTCATCAAAATGTCGAAACAAATCTTAGTCGAAACCAGTGCCCGTCACATCCATCTTGATCAAGCGGTCTTCGATACCCTCATGGGGATGAAAGAAGGGGAGCATGCCGAACTTAAAGTCAAGAAAATGCTCTCTCAGCCTGGGCAATATGTTTCCGAAACCCGTCTTAATCTAGTGGGACCCGTCAACCCGAAAACAGGCAAGCCACGTCAAATCAATGGCGTTTCCGTTCTCGGACCTCTTCGCAACCTCAACCAGGTCGAAATCTCGTTGACGGATGCCCGCACCCTTGGCGTTAGCGCCCCCATCCGCCTTTCTGGCGATGTTGAAGGAAGCGCCCCCATCAAAGTCGTCAATCCGGAAAATGGCATTGAAGTTGAACTTAAAGAAGGGGTTATCGCCGCAAAGCGTCATATTCATATGACCCCGGAAGATGCTGCTGAATTCGGCGTCAAAGATGGCGAAGTCGTCAAAGTCCTTGTTGAAGGAGAAGGCCGCAGCACCATTTTCGGGGATACCGTGGTTCGCGTTTCCCCTAAATTTGCTTTGGCCATGCATATCGACACCGACGAATCTAACGCCGCTAACGCTTCTGGTCTCGTCTATGGGACCATCGTCAAATAAATGGAAAAAACCTTCGTTTATAAACCCAAAGACGTCTGCGCTCAGCAAATCGAAATCGCTTATGAAGGCGATAAGATTACTTCGATTTCCTTTGTCCGCGGCTGCCGGGGCAATACCCAAGGCGTCGCGGCCTTAGCCAAAGGAAGAAATATCGATGAGGTGATCGCGTTGCTTGAAGGCATCGAATGTCCTGGTTCTAGAACCAGAAAGACTTCTTGCCCTGATCAACTAGCGAAAGCCCTCAAGCAATTGAAAGCAGAAGAATCGCTCTCTCGATGAGAGCGTTTTTCTTGCATCGATATAGCGATCCTATTATCATAGTTGCACCGACGAAAAAGCCGGACATCCAGAAGCGCCGTCACCGTAGCTTAGGGCGCTAGCAACTCTGCCTTAACCGCAGTAAGTGCTTGCTACAGGCCGCAAGGCAACGATGTCAGGAGGAGATGCGAATATCGCCTTCCTGCATTGGAAGGCTTTTTCTTCGAAAGGAGAAAAAATATGAACAAAGAAAGAATCCTCTTCACCAGCGAATCGGTCTCCGAAGGCCACCCAGACAAAGTTTGCGATCAGATTGCCGACGCGATTTTGGATGCGTGCTTAAAAGAAGACAAATGGGCGCACGTTGCCTGCGAAGTTCTCGCAACGAAAGAATTTATCCTCATCGCCGGGGAAATCTCGATGAAAGAAGGGGCGAAAGTCGATTATGAAGAAATCGCCCGCGGCGTATTAAGAGGAATAGGCTATACCGACAAAAAACTTGGCATCGGGGCCGATAGCTGCAAAATCATGGTGCGGATCAACCGTCAATCTCGCGATATCGCTAGAGGGGTCAATCCCGAAGATCTTCTTGCGATGGGAGCAGGGGACCAAGGCATCATGTTTGGCTATGCGACCAACGAATCCAAAGGATACATGCCTTTGCCAATTGTCATTGCCCACAAACTTGTCCGTATCGCCTCCTCGATGAGAAAAGAAGGCAAATTCCACGGGGCTAGACCGGATATGAAGAGCCAGGTGACGATCGATTATAGCGATCCCAAGCATCCGCGCATCGATACGATGCTGATGTCGATTCAGCATGATCCCGATGTCAAAATGAGGGCGTTCAAAACCTTCGTCAAAGAGCAAATCATGATCCCCGTGGCACGGAGTTTTGGTCTCAATGAGAATTTCAAAGTTCTCGTCAATCCTACGGGTCGTTTTGTTACGGGAGGCCCTTTAGGGGACACCGGTCTTACTGGCAGAAAATTGATTGTAGACACCTATGGAGGCAGTGCCCGTCATGGTGGTGGCTCTTTCTCGGGGAAAGACCCTTCCAAGGTGGACCGTAGCGCTTCCTATTACGCAAGATACATCGCCAAAAACCTCGTTGCTGCTGGTGCAGCCGATCGTTTGGAAGTGCAACTTTCCTACGCCATTGGCATCAGCGAGCCGATTAGCGTTTCCGTCTCCACTTTCAAGACCGCTCACGTATCCGATGAAAAGATCTTGGAAGCCATCCGTTTGTATTTCGATGCAAGGCCAGGAGCCATCATCGCTTCGATGAAGCTCAATGAACCTTCTTGGCGCTATGCTGACATCTGCAATTATGGTGCTTATGGGCGCGATGATTGCGGCTTGCCCTGGGAAAAACTCGACAGAGTCGAGCAACTCAAGTCTTTCTTTGGCTTTTAAAAAATTTTTGAAAATGAGTGGCTTTCCCTCTCGCCTTTTTAAATTCGTGTTAAAATAAAGCCAACAAAGACCCACCCACCGTGGGCGAAAGGACTATATGAAATATCAGATCATCGGGAAGAACATCGAAGTCACGGATTCGATCCGTTTTGAAATCGAGAAAAAACTTGCGAGGATGGACAAATATTTCGTCATCAATGACGATGTGACTTGCCGTGCCGTCGTAAGAAGCTATACCGTCGGAGCCAAAGTCGAAATCACCATCTTCACCAAAGCGATGGATTTCCGCGCCGAAGTCAAAAACGACGATCTTTATGCCGCCGTCGATCTCGCTGTCGATAAACTCGAAGGGCAGATGCGAAAGCTCAAAACGCGGATGAATCGCTCCAAAGAAGCCGATTCTCTTGGCAAAGCATTGGCTTTCGAGAATATTGAAGAGGATTTGGACGATGAAGAAAAAGATGAAGTCGTCCGTACCAAATCCGTCTATCTAGAACCGATGACCATTGATGCCGCCATCCTTAGGATGGAAGCACTTGGGCATTCCTTCTTCGTCTATCTTGATAGCGACGACGATGAAATCTGCGTCGCCTACAAGCGCTTAGACGGGGGATATGGCGTCATCCAAGTCGAAAACAAGCTCGCCTAATTCGTTCCAACAGAAATAAGGAGGTTCGCCTCCTTTTTTCTTTTCCTAGCAAAAGAA
>CAMOEH010000098.1 GCA_946612055.1 uncultured Bacillota bacterium
CCTGCCATAAAAAATTCGTGGATTCCGCATATCGTCGCGAAATTGGCGATGAAGATCTTTCCATTTCCAAAGCAACCTCGTTTGCCAGCATCTCAAAAGATATTTTCAAAAATACCGTTTTAAAAACACAGGCATCATCTGGATTTTCCTCTTCGGATTTCGTATCCATCGACAATCGAGAAAGCCTGTATTTAAAAGGAAACCAAACCAATTACCAGGAAGAAGATGAAAGCGATCCATCCACGGTGACTTTTGATGTTCTCCAAGGTGACGCGGCCGGCATCTATTTCGAATATAAGCTATATGACCTTAATGCTCATTTAACCCATTTCGATGGAGAATTCGCCTCCTCGGGGCATTACGGGGAAGCTATCAATAACATCCATGCTTTATTGCAAATAAAAGAAGGCGATAATTGGTCATCGACCTACCTCGATTTGCATTACGATAACCAGTGGCACGAGGCTTTTGTTGAGTTCAAGAATACGAGCTTCAGCCAAATCAAATTGAGCCTCTATCATTTCGATGGCGAGCTATTCCTTAGCAACCTAATCACCAATTGCAAAAACTTCAATTACATTTATTTGAATAACAATAACGATAGCAATGGCTTTTATCTCACCTGCGGCAATAATGACAATTTGGAATACGATGGCGACAATTGGTCAAAGGCTTATACCGCCGAAAAGATTAGCAACGCCACGTTAAAAAGAAATGGCAACCAATACGAAGCGGACAATCTCAACAACATCTATCTTAAAAAGCTAAGCGCCAATTTGTTTTATTTTGGCTTTGCCGATATTTGGTTCGGCGGAACGACCAGTGCCATTGAAGGAGACGAGTTGCATCTACAAGGCGTTTTCTCTTTAAACGGAAATCCCTTTGTCTTTATGCCAGGCAATTTCAAATTCTATGAAGGAAAATGGCACAGCTGCCTCGTGAATGAATGCTCGGTCGTCAATCCGACTTCGGGAGTGGATAACGGCTTGTTCTTCTATTCGGACCAGCTCAATGCCGTCCCTGTCCTAGATGGGAATTGGCATACCCGAGGAACTTCGGATGATGCCCATTCGATTTCTTTGATCCGCGATGGCGTCCAATCCTTCATCAATGTTCCTGGATCTTATAGCATCATCAAACATGCGGCGAATCATTATTATTTGGAGTTTGGTCAAACAAGCATCGGAACTTCCAAAGATGGCGATATCATCGAAATCAATGGCTCCTTCGCTTTCAAAGACAATAACACCGACCCCTTCGAACCCATGAATATCGACTTTAAATCTTTGCGGTTCGAACGATTAAACGGCACCTGGTATAGCAAAAACAGGACGTTTGTGAAAACCGCGTCGATCCTTGGCGTGGAAGAAGGGCAAAACGAAAGAACGACCAACAATGCGATTTATCTTTCGATGCAGCCCAACGAATTCTTAGACACGTTTGGTAGCTGGGACATAACGAGATTCACGGCCACATCTAACGATAACGTCACCTACACTAGAGACGGGGTTACTCATAACATTGTCACGGACCTAGGCGGCCGCGGATTGGTCAAAATCCGTCAAAGCACCTATTATTGCGGATTCGCTGATTTTGGTAGCCAATATACCGCTATCGATGGCGACATCGTCACAATCAAAGGACGATTCGCTCTCCAACTCTTCTATCCCGATATAGGGTGGAATGGCAATCGATATCAAGTGCTATCTTATTTCGATATCGAAGAAACGTCATTTATCCGCCAAAACGGCCGCTGGTTCGCCTTTGGCCAAGAAGTTTATGGCGGGGCCGCTACCATTGCCGAAAATGGCATTGGAGGGATAAATGGTTTCTATTTCACATTAGAAAACGATACCTCCTCCATTCCATCGGATTGGGTTACTTCCGTCTTCAAGACTCTCTCCGTGGATGCTGTAGTCATCGATGGCGTCACCGTTTCTACCCCGGCGACATCGACTTCGGATGGGAACTATCTTTTGGTGAAGCACGCTTCTAATGAATATTACGTTCGTTTGCTTGATATCGGCGCTAGCGGAAGGGTGAAAAACGGAACCGTTGTCACGATTTCAGGAACCTTCTATGGACCACAGATCCATGGTGTCCATCTCACCATTGCCACTTCGAGCTTCGTCTACAATAACGGAACTTGGGAAAATGCAAGTTTTGGAGGTAATTACTGATGAAAAAGAAAACATTTTTCGCTTTAACATTACTTTCTCTGACTGTCGTTGCTTTAACTCCCGCCATCGGGCATTCCTTCGTTTCTTTTATGGCCGATTCGGTTACGGATTATGGCGTTCATGAATTCAGTGCCACCGAAGGCTATAAAGACGATAGCGGCGCCAAATCTAGCAACTATGCCCGCTTCTCTTCCCAACATGGCGTCTATGGATTCATCGATTCCGAACTGCCCGTATCCGGATGGGAGCCAAGTAGCGATGACACTTTTGTGGCCTATGATTCCTGCATTTTGTTTGATGGCGATACCTCCCAAACGACATTGACGGTCATTAAAAGATTCGCGATAAATTCCTATTTTTTGGATTTCTATCATGAAGCGAATGTTCCAGCAGATGGCCTCATCGCTTATTGCGGAGGAGAATTCTCCAATGGCCATGGGGACACCATTAGGCTGACCAAAAAGAAGTTCGTCTATAACGCCACCTACGAAGCTTGGGAAGATCAAACGGTCGCCTCCGAAGATTCTTTTGACGTTTATCCTTACGATTTTCTTTCTTCTGTAAGCCCAACCTTAAACGGGCAAATTGCTTCGGTAACCTATCCAGAAGAATATGTCGATAACGGTAAATTCGTTTTAAAAGACCAAGAAAGCAGCGCCTCCATTACTGGCATCGCCTCGGTTTATGAAAACGGAGCGACCATTGAGAAATTGATTCACGTCAACGTTGGTTTCTTCGATTTTGCAATGGATCGTGGCGCGGCGGCTTTGAATAACGGCAGCATCGGCATGCTGAAATATTCTTTAACCTTGCCTAGCTCCATGGACCAAAAGGCCAAATATGGCTTTCTATGCGTTGATATCGATGATTTGGGGGAAAACGAATTTACCCCTGAAACTGTGTTTTATCATAATAGCCTTTTCACCTTCGACAAATCCGAGGCCGCGAAAATCTATGTTAAACACGAAAGCGTTGTTCCGTCTTTGTCTGGATCGAATTGTTTCTTGACGGGCTATTCTGACCACATTCCTTCCGACCAATTCGCTCATGGATATCTTGGTCTATTCTATACGCAGATTGGCGACCAGTATTACTTCGCTTCCGAAAATAACAGCCGTCGTTCGTTATATCAAATCGCCCATTTATCCAATAACGCATCGTTAATGAGCAAATACATCAGCGGCTATACGGGCTCAAACACCATTAATTACACCCTAAAGACGCACAAAATCAGGAATGGCGTGGACACGGTCACGAGCCAAAACTTAACGGGCAACATCGGTAGCGACATCGTTCCTAGCGAATATCATAATTATCAATGCACGTCTCCATCGAATTATCTATGCCAGGAAGGCCAGATCATCGAACATTATTATAAATATCAGCCGGATGATGCCCTTGATCTTATCGCCTGGGGGCATCCGATCTTTGATCCCAAAAACAATTTCAATAACGCAACCAATGATGCCATCGTTCAAACGATGGTGGATGCGGGATTCAATACGGCGATTTTAGACGATGGCAATTATGATGTGATGTATAGCGAGGGCGCTGAAAAATTCTATGAACACGTCATCGCCGAATTCAACAAATTTGGCATCAAAACCATTGTCTTTGCCAACAACGTTTTCGCCTTGCGGACAATGCCGGATTTTTCCTCGATTGATGGCTTCTACGGTTATATGTCTGGCGATGAACCGAATAAAGAACAAATCGATAAATTGGCGTCGATCGCCAGCAAATTTTCCGCGACTTATGGAAGCGATAGCGACTATCTATACATCGAAAATCTATTGCCTTCTTCCGCCAGTGCCGAGGCTAGAGGCGGAATCGCCACCCAGCAAGAGTACGTCCAATACTATAACGACCAGGTCCTCTCCCATATTTCTTCGAACAAAAGTAAGGTGTTCTCCATCGATAATTATCCTTACGGCGCCAATAAGAAAACGGCGATGAACGATTCTTATTTCTTTGCGGATTTGGCCACCGTCACTGGATTTGCGAAAGAATATAACGGCAAAAGTAGCATCGCGTTGCAATCGTGCACCTGGAATGCTAGCGAAGGGTGCAAAGGGCTGCCCTCTGCTAATGAAATGTCCTCCGAGGCTTATCTCGCTTTGACGTTCGGTATCCACTCGATCAGCTGGTGGGTTTATGGAGGACGGCCTTCTTTAAATCAAGATAACGTGACCAACTTCGCTCCTGTTGATAACCAAAACGTGAAGAACGAATCTCTTTATAACAGCTTGGCTTCCATTAATAGCAAGGTTAGCTATATGGCTAGCTTATTAAAAGGCTACACCTACAAAGGCATCTATTCTTATGGTTCTACGAGCAACTTCTATAAATTGCCGGCGAATTGCAGCTACTTCACAAAGCACTTTACTCGAACCACCAGCGCGAGTTCGTTAAATTTCTCCTTCCGTTATTCCACCGATAATTCCTCCAATTTTGCTTATGGGTTATACGAAAACGGCACGAGCAAAGCCGTCATCATGACCAATATGAATACTTCCAATGCGACAACCTATGTGAAATCGAAAGGAACGGCTACGACGATTTATCGGCAAGACGGAACGACAGTCTCTTTAAGCAGTTGAAACCTTAGAAGCGCATTCGAACCCGAGAAGCCTAATCTTTTCAAGAGCTAATAAAACATTCGAATGCACACATCATA
>CAMOEH010000099.1 GCA_946612055.1 uncultured Bacillota bacterium
ACACAAAAAAAAAAAAAAAAAAAAAATTATATATTTTGGCATCGAACTTTTTGCAAAGATTACTTGATATGCGTGCATTCGCTGAGCAAAATCTTTCTTTTACTATCCGAAAAGGGAAGAAAAATGCATATTTCTAAATGCCAATATCAGTAGCTTTTCCCGAAACGCTTTATTTGTATTTCGCTAAGATCTCTTCCGGAATCGGCTTTTTGTCGTAATGGGAATAATCTTTTTCGTCGATTTCTCTTAAGACATGAGCTGGATTACCCACAAGGACCAAATTGCTTCCAAAACTTTTGGTCACGACGCTTCCTGCTCCAATGACGGTATTATCACCAATAGAAACACCTGGGAGGATGATAGCTCCCGCGCCAATCCAAACGTTTTTGCCAATATGGACGGGCTTGTTATATTGCAACGCTCGCTTTCTTAATGTGGGCGAGATGGGATGCGATGCCGTGACAATCGTAACGTTAGGACCAATCAACGTATTGTCGCCGATGAAAATATTCGCATCGTCAACAAGGGTTACACCAAAGTTGAAATAGACGTTCTTCCCAACGTGAAGATGCTTCAATCCGAAATTCGCATAAACCGGAGGAGTGATAAATAGGCCTTCGGAATAAGTTCCTAATAATTCTTTAAGAAGTTTCTCTCTTTTCTTAAAGCCTTCTTCGTCTTCTTTGGTTTCGTTGAATTCTCTTAATTTCGCCATCAAACCAAATTGATACGAAAGAAGATTCGAGTCATTGCAGTCATACAAATTGCCAGAATTAACTAGCTGATGAAATTCATTCTCTTTATCCATGCTTCTAATTTACCATAATTCGCCAATATGGGCTCATTTTGATATCTATAAAACCAATGCTTTCTTCTTTCGGAAAATAAGGACGAACAAATAGAAAGCGAATATCGCGAATGAGGTTACTCCTCCAACAATATAAGCCACGTACATCGGAATAAACCTTCCTAAGGCAATATGGGGCTCACCAAAAATATAAGTGATTACAACCCCCGTCATAATCAACGCAGGAATCCCGGTGAAAAGAGAATAATATTTGTTCTTCCCTTCTTTCATTAGATAGCAAGTCGATACCCATAAGCTTGCCGCAGCCAAAAGCTGATTGCTCCAAGCAAACCACCGCCACAGCAAATTAAAGTTCGCCGCATCCAAGAAATTCCATGTGCTGATGCCCGCTACGATTGCAAATAAAGGCAAGGTCAACATCAAACGGTTTTTGATTTTCTTTTGGTCCAGATGAAGCCATTCTCCCAAAATCAGGCGAAGGCTTCGTAATGCGGTGTCTCCGCTGGTAATTGGGCAGATTACTACGCCCACGATCGCTAACACCGTTCCTACTGGTCCAAGGATCGTCGAAGAGATTTGGTTTACCGATACGGAACTTCCTCCAATTGAAGCAAGGGATTCCCAACCAGAAGAGGTATCAACGTGGTAAAAAGCCATGGCAGCGGCCGCCCAAATCAAAGCGATGATTCCTTCTGCCACCATTGCTCCAAAGAAAACTTGCCTTCCTTCTTTTTCGTTACGGATGCATTTTGCAATCATTGGGGATTGCGTCGCGTGAAATCCGCTTACCGCCCCACAAGCAACCGTCGTCAACATGAAAGGCCACCAAGGCAATCCGCCATTAGCTTTTGAGAAATCCCTCAAATTGCCAATTAATTCCAGCATGGGGTATTTATCTTGCTGGAATAACACTCCTCCGATAACAGCAAGAGCCATCGCGATAAGAATGACGCCAAAGACGGGATATAGCTTGCCAATGACTTTATCGATAGGAACAATCGCGCTAAGAAGATAATAAGCAAGGATAAGGATCATCCATGCCCATGCAGGGAAATGCCCATTGGTCAAAGATTCAAGCAAAGAGGAAGGCGAAACAACAAACACAGCCGTCACTAGCAATAGCAGCACAATGGAGAAAATGCGCATCGCGATTTCCATTGCTTTGCCAACGTATTTTCGGGATAAACGGACAATCGAATCGCCATTGTTCCGGCTTGAGATCATGCCCGAAAAATAATCGTGCACCGCTCCACCTAAGATACATCCGAGCACAATCCATAAGAAAACGATCGGGCCAAATAAAGCACCGCTAATTGCACCAAATATAGGGCCCGTGCCTGCAATATTGAGCAATTCGATCAAAAAAGATTTCCATTTTGGCAATGGCGTAATGTCCACCCCATCCGGGTGATCCATCGCCGGAGTTGCCCTTGAATCAATAGCAAAAACTTTCTCCGTAACACGAGAATAGATCAAATACCCACCGATCAAAATTGCTATGGCAACGAAGAAAGTCCACATGACGAAAGTATTATATCAAATTGCTTTCGGATCGGATTTGTAACGCAGACCGCCCAACACGGAAGAGGATCCAGTTTAATTTTTAGCCAATATGGTCCTCAAAAGTTTCTTGAGTCTGTAAAAATGACTTCGTACCCAATGGCATAATCCGTTTTGCCATAAAACCAACCAAGAGTAAAATGCATATATTATTTCTTTTTATCGACAACTGGTATTTCTTCAATTTTTGAATGTTCGATAAATAAATCGTAATCAGACACAAGCCTTTCTTCTTGAATAATTTGATATTTCTCAAATTCACTTAACGCAAATTTTTCTGCTACTTCTCTCGAAACTTTTCCAGGATTATCTAGCACTTTCCTACCACTTAATTGAAGCAAGATATTAAGTCTCTTGATGTAATCATTCATCGTCAATGGGATATGTCTTCTTGCCATATCTTCTCCAAAATCTAAAAACATGCTTACCAATAACGACAACGAAGTTAATTCTTCTTTTTCTAAATAGTTCTTTGCTACAACAACATCGCTTCTATGAATTCTTCCTTGCGGCGCATTATTCCAAGTTTTTAATCCCATATGATCTTTTGTTGCGTCTGCACGATTCTTTATAATTTCAGGAGCGGTATTGCCTGAAACAGCATAATGCAATTTGTTTTGTACTGTTTTAAAGAACTCAAACGTTCTATCGTCTTGATTGTCATAGTCAATTGCAGTAACAAATAAATCAGTGACTTTTTGATATAATCTTCTTTCGCTTAAACGTATAAGTCTGATTTCTTCAAGAAGTTCATCATAATAATCCTTTGTTAAATAAGCCCCGTTGGCTAATCTAACGTTATCCAAGGCATAACCTTTAATAGTGTAGTTTTTAAGAATGTTTATTGCCCAATTTCTAAACTCCGTTGCTTTAGCGGAATTAACTCTAAAACCAACCGCAATGATCATTTGAAGTGAATAGAATTTTACATTTCTTTCCACTTCTCTATTTCCTTCTTTTTGAACTATTCGAAAATTTCGAAAAGTTGATTTCTCATCTAATTCATTAGATGCATATATCTCATTAATATGATAATTAACAGTATTAACACCACATTCAAATAAATCAGCTAGTGATTTTTGTGTAAGCCAAAGATTGTCGTCTTCAATAACTGATGCAACGGTATTCTCTTTTGATTGATATGTAAATATAAGCGATTCAACTAACGCAATTTTATTCTTCATAATAGTTCTCCTTCATCTATATTATAAAATAATATAATTGAACTATCAACATATTTGAAAGTTAAATGATGTACAATAAATATCCACCGGACGATCCGGTGGTTTTTC
>CAMOEH010000100.1 GCA_946612055.1 uncultured Bacillota bacterium
CTCGGCGGGTTTTATGGCCGAAGTTAACGCCTGCTTCAAGGCATTTCTTCATCGTGATGATGGGGGCGTTGGGATCGCGAAGGATCTCAGCCATGGTCGTCGATTCTTCGACAACTGGGGTTGCGGTTTCTTCAACCGCCTCTTTGATTTCGTCACTCATTTTGGTGACCTCCATTCGTTTATGCCTCCCCCGCTTCGAACCGCTGACCACCTCTTCGCTTTTTAAGCCTGCTTCGGCCCGAGAGGAACACGGCGCGGAATTCACGGGGTGCGTATTAGCCGCAAAGCGGCCGAATGAAAGTATACGCGTATCCACGCTCAATATGCAAAGGAAATCTTCAAAGGTTTATTTTTCGCTTCGCTTCGGGAAGAATTGGTCGTATTGCGATTTCATCTTTTCGGTGGAGACGTGCGTGTAAACTTGGGTGGTATTGATGCTTTCGTGGCCAAGCAATTCTTGAATGACTCGGAGGTTGGCCCCGCGATCTAAAAGCAAGGTCGCAAAAGAATGCCGCAGCTCATGAGGGTGAAGCCCTAGATGCAAACTGATGCGGTCTTCAATCGAAGTGAGAATATATTCCAAGCCGCGAACCGTCAGTTTCTCGCCTCTAGCGTTAAGAAAGAATTCTTTTGGCTTGAGGGAAGAATGATTCTTGGCCAGCAATTTGTTTCGCAGGCCAGAGAAATATTTTTGCATCGCTTCTTTGGCGATTGGGGTGAACGGAACATAACGGTCTTTCTTCCCTTTACCCATGCGGACAAAAACGCGTTGGGAACGATAATCGAGGTCGGTGTAAAGCAAATTGACGACTTCAGAGGCACGGAGTCCAGAAGCAATCATTAACTCCAATATGGCTTGGTCTCTGCTTGCGAGTTCATCATCTCTAGAAGCGTTGGCTTGAAGCAAAGCTTTGATTTGATTCGCCATCAAGACATCGGGATTTTTCTTCTCAGCCTTTGGCGCGTGAATGCTTAAAAATGGGTTAGCAAAAGTCTCCCCTTCTCGTTTACGGGCTAGGGATATGTATTGGTAAAAACCTCGTAAAGAAACGATCCGCCTTTGAAGCGTCCTTTTGCTGATATTTCGTTCCCTTCTTTCGTGGTCGAGGAAGGAAAGAATCGCATCATGATCAACGTGATCATAAAGGATATTGCTCTCCAAAAGATAATCCAAAAAGATGTCGATATCCTGCTGATAAGAAGAGATCGTCTTATCGGAATATTGGCGATAAGAAGAAAGATAATGGAGGTAATCTTTTTCTTCCTTAATCATTCTCGTTTCTCCAATAAATATCGATCGCTTCCAACGAGGATTTTGCTCCTTCTAAGCGCATCTTTTTTCCTACATTCGGAAGTAATGCCCAATTCGCATTCATCGGGGAGAATTTTCCTCCTTTGAAATGGAGGATATAGGAAATTAAGGCACCCGTGATGGTATTTTCGGGCACTTTTAGCAATGACTTTCCCTGAAGTTTTCGATCAAGGTTTTTCGCAGCAATGATGCCTAAAACCGCCGATTCGACATAACCTTCAACCCCGGCTAATTGCCCGGCGACATAGACGTTATCTTTTCCTTTTAATGAAAGATCATCGCCCAAAGAAGAAGGCGAATGGATATAGGCGTTTCGGTGCATCAAACCATAACGGATGAATTCGGCGTGCTCTAATCCGGGGATCAAAGAGAAGACACGCTTTTGTTCCGGATAAGTGAGGTTAGTTTGAAAGCCGACCAAATTGTAATAATCACCGAGTTTGGTATCTTGCCTCAATTGAGCAACCGCGTATGGCTTAGGATGGTTCTCCGTTTCTAAGCCAAAAGGCTTCAACGGTCCATGCCGTAACGTCTCTTCTCCCCTAGAGGCAATGACTTCAATGGGCAAGCATCCTTCGAAATACTCGGTATCGAAGGAATGAACTAGTGCCTTCTTGGCGGTCAAAAGTTCTTTGACGAAGAGGAAATATTCCTCTTTGGTGAAAGGGCAATTGATATAAGAGGAATCACCTTGTTCATAACGGGATTTGAAATAAGCTTTCGAGAAATCGATGGATTCTTTGCTGACAATAGGTGCAGAAGCATCAAAGAAAGATAAAGACGCCTTCCCAACGATCCTGGTAATCTCATCTAGCAAAGCAGGGGAAGTCAATGGACCGGTAGCCAAAATGGTCGGCATGTCATCTTCTAAAGTAACAACTTCCTCCCGATGAAGGATAAGATTTGGATTGCTCTGGAGCTTATCCGTGATGAAAGAAGCAAACAGATCTCGGTCGACGCTTAAGGCGTCTCCAGAAGGGACTTCGGCATAAGAAGCAGCTTCCATAAGAAGCGAATCCATATGACGCATCTCTTCTTTTAGAAGGCCAGCCGCATTATCGAGCCGTTTGGATTTTAGAGAGTTCGAACAAACCAATTCCCCAAAAAGAGGCGATACATGTGCATGGTCTTCGTAATGAGGGCGCGCCTCATACAAATGAACCGTGTATCCTTTTTTAAGCAAATAGGAGCATGCTTCGCTGCCTGCAAGCCCTGCTCCTATCACTTTGACTTCTTTCATTCTTTGTTCTCTTTTGTCTTTTTGTTTTCGAGCCATTCGATATATCGGCATCGAGGGAAATTCGTGCATCCCAAGAACTTGGCTCTCTTGCCTATTTTTACAACGAGATGCCCCTTGTGGCAAGAAGGGCATTCCTTAACATAATCTTTTTCCGTGTAAGTGATTTTGGTTTTTTTGGCTTTGGCGTTTTCATCCCGAGTGTAATGGCAGGTCGGGTAATTGGAGCAGCCAATGAAACGTTGATTCTTCGCGTTAGTTTTATAAACGAGAGGATGATGGCATTCTGGGCAGTCTTCTCCAACATATTCGACTTTGGTTTCTTCTTTTTGGATATAACGGCAAGCAGGATAATTGGGGCAGCCAACAAAAGATTGCCCCTTACGGTTTTTCTTATAAACCAAAGGATGATGGCAAACGGGGCAAAGCTCGCCAGTAGGCTTATTCTCGCTTTTATACATCGCGGCTTTGGCTTGCTCGAAATTTTCCATAAATGGTTCGTAAAACCCATTCATGGTATCGATGAATGTGGCTTCGGCAGAAGGGATTTGGTCCAATTACTTCTCCATTTTCCCGGATTAGGAAGTCGACAACAAATAGGTGAAGAAA
>CAMOEH010000101.1 GCA_946612055.1 uncultured Bacillota bacterium
AAAAAATGCGGCAAAACCGCACTTTTGTTTGGCTTCTTGCTTTTGCAAGAAGGAATCGATTTCTTTTTCCTCGGGAGCGACTCCAATCGCCCCTTTCTTTTTCGTTTGCTCGTAGCAGGCATTTTTGGATTTCTTCTTTTGAATTGACGTTGAAACTCGTTTACATTGTTTGAAAATCGGCTACAAAATACCCCATTTTTGGAAACTGATAATTCTATTTCAGTGTCCATTTCATCGAAGGAATACGCTTTGCAACCGCTTTCAAAAAAGTTTTCCGCAAATTTTTTCATTTTTTTCTTTTCCTTTTTTCGCTCGTATGTAATATAACAACATCTTTTTGGGGTCGCACACCGCGCGAAAGGAGGCAAATTCTATGCAGGAATTCGAACGTTTCAAGAAAAAGTTGATGATGGAGCATCTCCTTAAATCCATCCTCGTCGGCTTAGGCGCCGGATTAGCCGGAGCCGGATTAGCCATTTTGTTCTGCCACCTCATTGCCCCTGCTGCCACTTTGGTCGCCTCCATCGTCTCTGGTTTTGTTTTCGCCGGAATCGGCTTCTATCTTTTCTTCCGTCGCGCCCGTCCTAGCGATAAGCAAATCGCTCTCCGTTTAGACAAAGATCTCAATCTCCACGAGAAAACCGCGACCATGATCGAATTCAAGGGTCAAGATAACCTCATCTTGGAAAAGCAAAGAGAAGATGCCTTAACCCATCTTTCCGCTAAACCTACCACCGCTCTCAAATTGCGCGTTTCGGTCATCGCTGCCGTTGCTTTAGCGCTTAGCGCTGGTGGATTTACCGGATCTTTTTTCATTCCGAAGCGTAATGCCAACCGCGCCCAACAAGAAACCTCTTCTTCCAATTGGGACGAACTCGTTTCTAGCATCGTTAGCTCCGTTAAAGAAGATATCGATAGCAACGATTCGATCAATAGCAGCCTCGGTGATCAAATTCAGAGCGTCCTTGATGAGCTTTCTAGCAACCTCGAAGGCAACGATAACGTCGAAGAGCGTTCTTCGATGGTCGAGGAAGCCAAAGACAAAATCGATGAACTCGTCGATAATGCCAATTCCAAAGAAGAAATCGGCAAAGCCCTCAAAAACCAAGAAGATCAAGCCCTTAAAGATTTAGGCCAAGCTCTTATCGATGGGGACAATAACGCCGTTAATGAAGCCCTTCAAGAACTAACGGACGAATTCGCCGCGATAGACGACAAGCAAGAATTAATCGATAAGTTGCGCGATGTCGCCGATCAAATCCGCGATGCTCTTCAAGAAGCCAAAGATAATGGGGTCGATCCTAACGATCCGCTATATAAATCGCTTAATGACCTCGCCAATCGTTTGGATGGCCAAGCCGAGAAATTAGAGAATTCCGAAGAAGAACAGCAGGAAGAACCCCAAGTCATCTTCACTTATAAGACTGACTATAACGGGGATGTCTATTTCCACGATGCCTCTTATACCGATTTCGATGGCAAAGAATGGTCCGCTCCGATTAGCTACGCCACCCCTGCCCAAGCGAAGAATCCGCTTTATTACGCCGCGGACAAATTAACTTCCGCCAATGCCGAAACTTACGATCTATCGGTTTCTTGGAAAATCGAATATCCGCGTAACCTCTTGCCTTCTTACTCCATCACGGAAATCGAAGCTAGTGGCACCGACGCTTATCTCACCGGCGCATTCGAAGCTGAGAAAGATTTCGAAATCCATCCGCTTGTCCTCTCTAATGCCAATGTCGCCACTTTGCAAGCGGCTGCCTTTGGAAACGCCGAAACGACTTCCGCCGAACTTGCTTATCGCGATTTCGCCGAAGATCACTATTTGACGATCTCTAGCGAAGAAAAAGCCTATTTCGATGGCGTCATCGCTACCGAAGGATTCGATGTTAGTTCGATTGAAGGCGTGCTTGAAGTCGTCGATTATATCCGTAACGCCGCTGAATATGATATCGAATATGCTGCTGGCGGAAGCAAATCCTATCCCGAAGGAGAAAACGAGCTCCTCTACTTCCTACAGACCGAGAAAAAAGGCGTGTGCGTGCAATTCGCGGGCGCGTTGACCTTATTACTTAGAGATCTAGGCGTCCCTGCCCGTTATACGCAAGGATGGCAATCCGTCGCGATGGGCAATGCCAATCAAGAAATCGAAGTCACGACCGTTGGCCATGCCTGGACGGAAATCTATCTTGATAACCTCGGCTGGGTCATCGTCGATGCCACCCCTGCTACCGAAGGTCAATCCGGAGAGCAATCTGGAGAACAACAATCGGGCGAACAGCAATCTGGAGAACAGCAATCCGGTGAGCAATCGGGCCAGCAATCCAATCAAGCTACCCAAGACGCTAAAGACGCCGCTTCCGAAGCCATCGATAACGCTCAGAAAGAAATGAATTCGGAAGTCGATCAACAAAACGCCAACGAACAAGCTGGCGAAGAAGCCAAGAGCGCCATGGATCAAATGGTCGAGCCTAGCGAAGATGGGGAGCAGACCTCCGGAGAACAAACCTCTGGCGAAGGATCTGGACAACCCACTTCTGGAGAGGGTTCGGGCGATCCGACTTCTGGGGAAGGTTCAGGAGAACCTACCTCGGGCGAAGGATCGGGTGAGCCGACTTCGGGCGAGGGATCTGGAGAAGGCTCTGGTGAACCCACTTCTGGGGAAGGATCCGGTGAAGGGTCTGGCGAAGGCTCGGGCGAAGGATCTGGAGATGGCACTGGATAAGTTTCAGGCGAAGGATCTGGCTAAGGCGCTTGATCGGGCTCGGAAACCGAACGCCACACCGACAAGGTCTATACCGAAAATGGCGAGACCGAATATGGTGACGTCATCAACGATTACCAAGGCAATGCCGCTAACGATGCCGATGAAAATGGCGATGATGACCTCACCGACATCCAAGGCGATTACTTCAATAACCTTTATGGCGAAGGGGGCGGCAACAATAACTAAGTCCCATTAGCCTACATAGACGATTAGAAAGGATTACTACCATGGAAGAAGAAAAGAATATCCAGGCCGAAGAGGAAGTCAAAGAAGCTCCGGTTGAGGAAGAAATTGTCGAAGAAAAGAAAGCCCAGGCTGAACCGGCAGAAAAAGAGCAAATGATCAAAGATTTTGCCGAATCTGTCGCCAAGCTTAAAGCCGAGCTTCATAAAGACATCATCGGCCAAGAGGAAGTCATCGATGACGTTGTCATCGCGATCATCGCTGGCGGCAACGTCTTGCTGGAAGGTGTCCCTGGCACGGGAAAAACGAGGCTCGTCCGCTCCTTAGGGCAAGCCCTCGCGCTTCCTTTTAGCCGAATCCAATTCACCCCTGACCTTATGCCAAATGACGTCACCGGTACCAACATCATCCGCAAAGACGATAACGGCAACCTCGTGACCCACTTCCAAAAAGGCCCGATCTTCGCGCAGATCATCCTTGCTGACGAAATTAACCGTGCGACCCCGAAAACCCAATCGGCATTGCTCGAAGTCATGCAAGAGCATCACGCCACCATCAGCGGCGTCACCTA
>CAMOEH010000102.1 GCA_946612055.1 uncultured Bacillota bacterium
TCTATCACCCGATGTTGAGCGTCTTCTATTCCTCTATCGAAAACGATTGTGATTTCAAGGGCGTCTCCGGCTCTGGCCGTTGCATCTGCAGCTCCTTGGTTTGCGATGCCCTAGGCATCCCTGAAAATCGCGTCATTGGGATGGACGTCGAACTAAAAGCCGCCAATCAAGGGGACGAAGATCCGCTTAATTACCTTTATAACAATGGCGAGGATCTCCTCCGCACCGATCATTTGCTCATCAAAAACCTCAAGATGAACAAAGTGAAACAAATCGCTCAGGAAATCGGTAAGAAACCGGTCTTGTCCTTCGGCAATTCTAGTGGCGATTGCTCCATGCATAATTACGCCTTAAGCAATACGGAATATCGCTCCAGCGCCTTCATGTTGATCGCCGATGATTTCGAGCGCGATTATAGCTCTGCCGAGCATCTAGGCAACTTGCCCGAACGTTGGGAGCAAGCCGGATATCATATCATCTCGATGAAGGATGATTTCAAAACGATCTATCCGGAGAAAGCAACCCGTCATCAAAACGCCTAAACGAAAGAAAACGGCCTGCTGAGCAGACCGTTTTTTCTTTACCCTTTGGTGGGCCTTAATGGACTTGAACCATCGACCTCCCGCTTATCAAGCGGACGCTCTAACCAGCTGAGCTAAAGGCCCATAGCGCCCAAAAGCGCCCTAATAATATATACCAAGGGGAAACGCCTAGCAAGAAGAAAAAGAAAGAAGTCCAATGCGGGCGCGCGCAAAAGAAAAAGGCCCACCGAAGTGAGCCTGATTCTGATGCGATTAACGCTTGGAGAATTGCGGAGCGCGACGAGCGGCTTTGAGACCGTATTTCTTTCTCTCTTTGGAGCGGGCATTGCGGGTAAGCATGCCAGCGACTTTGAGGGTGGAACGGTTCTCACCAGCTTCGAGGAGCGCACGGGCGAGGCCAAGGCGGATCGCCTGGGCTTGGCCGGTGAATCCGCCGCCTTTGACGAAGGCTTCGACGTTGTATTTGTTTTCAACGCCAAGAAGTGCCAAGGGCTGCTTGAGGTCGAGAATCAACGTTTCATAAGGAAGGTAATCCTTCACATCGACGCCGTTGATGACGATCTTGCCTTTGCCAGAGCAGATGTAGACGCGAGCGATGGAGGATTTCCTGCGCCCGGTGCCATAATACTTTTCAGCCATGGTTAGTTATCTCCTTATTTCTTGAGGTCGAGAACCACGGGGTTCTGGGCCTGCTGCTTGTGCTCGTTGCCACGATAGACATAGAGCTTCTTGATCATCTGACGGCCAAGACGTCCTTTCGGAAGCATGCCCCAGACGGCACGTTCGACCATCTCTTCGGGGAATTCTTCTTTCATGACGCCAGCGGAACGGGTGCGGAGGCCACCGTTATAGCCAGAGACATTGTAGTAATTCTTCTTGTGCTTGGGATCATTCCCGGTGAGTTTGACTTCGCCGGCATTGATGACGACGACGCAATCCCCGCAATCGAGGTGAGGGGTGTAGGTGGGCTTGTCTTTGCCCATCAAGATGACAGCGATCTTGGAAGCGAGGCGGCCAAGAGGGATGTCTTTGGCATCGACGAGATACCAAGAACGCTTGATATCGGCGGTCTTTGCCATAGTGGTTTGACGCTGCATTTTTTCTTTCCTTTCTTGTAACGAATTCGCGCTTTCTTAGGGAAGCGGCGTGCATTATTATCGTGAGTATTATCTTCGATGTCAAAGACATTTTTCGACTTTATTTTACATTCAAGCAATCTTTTTCTATAATCATTGCGTGGAAGAAAAGAAAAGTTATCAGATTCTTCAGCTTGCCGAGGATAATGACGGCTATGTATCCGTCGCGGAGGCAAAGCGATTTGGTATCCCCCAAATCTATTTGACCGTAGGGGAGAAAGAAGGCCAATTCAAAAAAGTCGCGCGCGGGCTATATGTAAAAAGAGGATACCCAATCGATCCATATTACGTTCTCCACTTCACCTATAAAAAAGCAATTTTCTCGTTGTCTTCTTGCGCTTACCTTCATGGCCTTTTGCCTAAACAAGAGGAAATGGAAATCTATCTCCCTCAAAATTACATGACCAACGGAATCCCCGGTTGCAAAGTAAGGCATCTTTCCCCAGCTAAAATCGGCTTAGGGTTCCGCTTGCTTGTTTCTCCTAGCGGAAGACTCGTCCCAAGCTATGATCTAGAACGGCTCTTCCTGGACATCTTAGAAAACGAAGAACGCTTCAATGCCAAGGAATTCGTTTCTTTGCTATCTTCCATCCTGAAAAAGGGAATCGATAACGAAATTTTGTTCGATTATGCTGAAAAAATGGGATTATTGTCTCAAGTCAAATTAGCTCTAAAGATGCTATAAAACCCGATATCTCAAGTAGATGGCTAATTAAAAATAGGAAAAGAAAAGCCCGACCGGACCGATATCGGAAGGGCTTATCGTTTGAGGATTAGATGTTATCGACGTTATGGTAAACGGCCTGGACGTCTTCGGCTTCGTCGAGTTCAGCAAGCATCGCTTCGAGCTTTTTCTTGTCTTCTTCGCCGACTTCGATCCATTCGTTTGGATACATCGTCGTCTCCGCTCGATCGAAATCAGTAATGCCTAGATCCGCTAAAACCGTTTTGGCTTTATCGACATCGCTAGGAGCGACGCGGACTTCGATGTTTTCGCCATTTTGGTCCACCGCTTGGACATCGACATCGCCCAAGATAAGAGTTTCTTCGACTTCATCGCGGTTGCCATAGGCAAAATTAAGGACGCCGAGATTTTCGAAATTGTAGGCAACTGAAGCCATCTTGGCGCCTTTACGGGTGCAGATGGTACGGACGGTAACAAGAGCGCGGTTGACGTTATCGGTCAAGGTATCGACGATGATGTTGCTTCCGCCCGGGCCCATAAACTCATAGCGGCCAGGGATGTAAGCGACGGAGTCGCCTCCTTTCGCCTTTTCGATGGCGCGATCGATGACGTCCCTAGGGCACTGCTTGCGGTACTTTTCGATGGCGCTGCGAAGAGCGAGGTTGGAATTGGGATCGGGCTCGCCGGATTTCGCGGCGGCGTAAATCTCTTTGGAGGCGCGCATGTAGATCGCGCTTTTGGCTTTGGCCGAGGCTGCCATGGCGGCAGCTCTTACTTCA
>CAMOEH010000103.1 GCA_946612055.1 uncultured Bacillota bacterium
GGATTCCGCCGCCTCGGTGAGGTCTATGGCGATGTCCTGGGCGCCCGAGGCCCCCGGGATATGGACGTTTGCGATGGGGGAGGCGAGATAGACCAATCCGGAGACCATCCTGCTCGGCCATTGCTCTACGCGGCAGGCGGTCACGTATTCCCAGTCGGCACTGGTCTTCCTTACCCTGAAGGAGACGACCGCCTTGGCGATGGAGTCGGAGGCCACCTTCTTGCGGAGCCTCCACCGGATCAGGACGCAAAAATCGTCAGAGAAGGGGATCTCCTCGTCGTCGGCTGGGAATATCTCCCCGTGGGCATCGAGGAAATGGATCTCGATGTCCCCTTGGCTTTGGCTCATCGGAAAAATCATGTTCTTGTTATCAAGAAAATCTTAGCATCCGCGAAAAGATGACGGCAAGAGCATTGCTAAACATTAGACAGATTCTATATATGCCCTTTGACGTGGTAGAAGCGCGCTTCTTTTTGGTCGAAGCGTTCTTCGATCATCGCTTGAGCTTTCTCGGCAATTTGGGCAGGCGTGAGGTCTTTGAAATCTTCGTATTCCATAACCCCCACGATATCGCAATAGGCATGGGTGGAACGCCATGGGAAGCGTTTGAAGATCATGTTCGTGTTTTGAATGGCCGCGACGACGATTGGGCATTTGCCTTCCAAAGCCATCACGAATGCTCCCGGCTTAAAAGGAAGCATACGTGGATGAGGGAATGTCTTGTTTCTTGTCCCTTCGGGAGCAATGCAGACGCTGCAAGTATCCGAAGCGATCAACGAAGCAGCTTTATGAATCACTTCGGCCCCCTGCTCCACATTCCCTTGCTCAATGGGAAGGTAGCCAGCCCGCTTGGTCCATCCGCCTTCGACGAAATAATCGAAATTGGCCTTTTTGGAAACGCAGACTAAGCGATGGGCCTCAAAACGCGAGATCAAAATCAAATGGTCGAAACCCGAAAGATGATTGGACACCAACATGAATTTGGTCGATGGGTTCGGGATTTTGCCTTTGCCGGTGAACGTCACGCGGACGCGGAATAAAAGCAAAAGGAGGAATGTCGTCTCCGCCAAAACCCATTGAGCATAACGATTTGGGGCATAGTTCTTCTTGCTCGCATGATAGATCTGTCCCATGATGGCGGCCCAAATCGCCCAAAGGAGAAAAATCCCTAAGAAAAAGCCAATCCAAAGCAACGGGGTGAAGGCAAGAAGCCATTGGGGCTCATATAGATTGCCAAAATAGACCGTGATCACGGTTATCGCGGCGGATAGAATCAAGAAAACGATTCCCAAAATCATAGCCCGTGTATCATCCTATGGTAAAAAGGAAAAAGCAATAGCCTATTGTTCTCCATGGAGTTTCTCATATAAGGAAGTCGCAGCATCCATCGGTAGGATTTGGCTTAATTCCAATAAGGAAGCCGAAAGCAATTCTTCTTTGCTTTGGTAACGGGCCTCAATCATCTCTTTCCGCTTGGCCCCGATTCCTTTGATATCGGAGAAAAGGTCATTTGTCATCGCCTTCGAACGCATCGCCCGGTGGAAGGAGATCGCAAAGCGATGGACCTCATCCTGCATCCTTGTCAGCAAGAAAAATAGAGGCGATTTCCGATCTAAGGGGTACGTGACGCCATTTTCATCAATCAAGCCTTCGGTCTGGTGCTTGTCGTTTTTATATAAGCCATAGACGGGGATCTTAACGTCGATTTCCCGTAAGGCCTCTAAGCAGGCCCGAACCTGAGTGAGCCCGCCATCGGCCAAAAGCAGATCAGGATAATCTTGCCCTGCTTCTTTTAGACGAAGGTAACGCCTTTTGACGACTTCTTTCATCGAGCCAACGTCATCCCCTGCCACCTCATTCCCTAGATGGAATTTGCGGTACATCTTCTTGCAGGGTTCCCCATTGATATAGCAAACCATCGCCGAGACGGGCGAAGACCCCTGCAGATGGGAGTTATCAAAAAGCTCGATCCGATAGGGCGTTTTGATGGAAAGAAGAGAGCCTAAACTATCTAGCAATGCCGCATTGTCGTCTTCTAATCTTGCCGAAAGGAAATGGGCGTCAAGCCCTTGGGAAGCATTCAAAGAAGCGATTTCAACCATTTGGAGCAATCTTCCTTCCTTTGGGAAGACGACTTCGATTCCATCAAATAATGGCTCCAAATATTCTTTTAGCCCTTCTAAACGGCAAACGACTTCTTTCGGGGTTTCATGACTTGCGTAATATTGGGCGATCAATTCGGCGATCTGCTCTTGCTGGCTTCCAAAAGAAGAGACCACGTGCACTTGCTTTCCTAATAGAAGCCCTCTTCGATACGTCAAAATTGCAAGGCTACGATATCCTTGCCTTTCGGCAAAAGCGAAAACGTCGCGACTTGTTTTATCGGAAGTGAGCTCGACCCCTTGCCTTTCGGTCACGTGAGCGATTGCATCGAGATTTTTCTTATATTCAGCCGCGGCTTCGAAATCGAGTTTCTCCGAAGCGTCATTCATCTTTTTCTTCAAAGTGGCCACTGCTTCAGAAGTATCGCCATTGAGGAAACGTTTAATGGCATTATACAAATCATCGGTCGTCTTCTCATCCAAAGGATGGATGCATGGGGCAAGGCATTGGCTTAACGAATAATACAAACAAGGCTTGGCCGGGATCTTTTTGCATTTCCTCGTCGGATAGATCTTGTTTAGAAGGTCAATCGTCTGGCTTGCTGAGGAAGAGGAAGGAAATGGTCCAAAATAGAAATAATGGGGATCTTTGCTAGAACGGGCGATCTTTAGAAGCGGATCGTTATGACGCTTCAAGGCGATATAGGGATAATGGGAATCGTCTCGAAGCA
>CAMOEH010000104.1 GCA_946612055.1 uncultured Bacillota bacterium
CACACCGCGTGAGGCTATCCCGATTGATAGCCCTTTAGGTCTGGTGCGGACGGGATAACGGATCGTCCGGAATAGTCCACACGTTTTTCAAGGATGTTCTGACGGAAACGGCCTTGTTTGCCCTTAAGTCCAGAGGAGAGGGATTTCAAAGGACGTCCAGAAACGCCAGTGACCGCTTTGGTGCGGCGTCCGTTATCGATCAAGGCATCGACGGCTTCCTGAAGCATACGCATTTCGTTCATAAGCATCGGGTAAGGCGCGTTGATGTCGATGAATTTCTTCAAACGGGCATTGCGGGTGATGACGTGGCGATAGAGATCATTAAGATCGCTGACGGCGAAACGTCCACCATCGAGCTGAAGCATCGGACGAAGATCCGGTGGGATGACCGGGATAACGTCAAGAATCATCCATTCCGGCTTCTGGTGAGAATCACGGAAAGCATTGATGACTTCAAGGCGTTTGGCTAGTTTGAGGCGGCGAGCTCCGCTAGAAGCGCGGAGTTCTTCGGAGATGGCCTTGAATTCTTTGTCGAGATCGACTTCGTGGAGAAGGCGCTTGATCGCTTTGGCCCCTTCGCCGAATTCGGCGTGGAGGTATTTGGAGATGAAGGCGCTCACCGAGAAGAAATCGAAGGTCTCGAGCGGGCTTTCCAAACGGGCGATGTATTCGTCAGCGCGCAAGGCATCGGCAGATCCTTCAACGAGCAAGCCTTTGGCTTTGATTTCGTTGATGGCTTCGACGAATTTGACGCGGCCGATCGATTCGGAGAGGTAATCCTTGTATTTGAGGACTTCACTCTCGCCCGGATTCAAGACGATGTGGGCGGCGAAATAGATGACGTCTTCGAGCTGTTTCGGCGAAACGTCGAGAACAAGCCCTAAACGGGACGGGATCGATTTCAAATACCAGATGTGGGCACAAGGAGAGACGAGTTCAATGTGGCCCATGCGTTCGCGACGGAATTCTTTGGAGATGACTTCGACGCCGCATTTTTCGCAGGTGATGCCTTGATAACGGATCTTCTTGTATTTGCCACAATGGCATTCGTAATCTTTGGAAGGACCAAAGATCTTTTCGCAGAAAAGGCCTTGGGGTTCCGGTTTTTGGGAACGATAGTTGATCGTTTCGCTTTTGGTGACTTCCCCACGGCTCCAGGAACGGATCGTATCGGGGGAGGCTAAGCCGACTTGGACGGCGGCGAGGTTATTGATGTCGAAGCTTTCGAATTTCTTGTTGTCGTTCATAACTTGCTACCTTCCTTTCTTAGTTTTTGAGGAACCCGACGGTCAAGCCCTCGAGTTCGGCGTTTTCGCGTTCGGAGACGATGTCATCGATGGCGATGGTCGCGGTAGGATCGACTTCGTCTTCTCTAGGCGACATGGCCGAGCGGATGGCGGAGTTGATCTTGCGCTCTTCGGCAAGGGATTGCTTGGCGAGCTCATCCATGTTGATGACGTTGCCATCTTTGTCATAGAGAGTCACGTTCATCGCAAGGCCGCGGAGTTCTTTGGTGAACACCTTGAAGGCCTCAGGCATACCCGGTTTCGGGATTTGATGCCCTTTGATGATGGCTTCGTAGGTGCGGCGACGGCCAACGCGGTCGTCGGATTTGATCGTGAGCATTTCTTGGAGGACATGGGCAGCCCCGTAAGCTTCGAGGGCCCACACTTCCATTTCCCCGAACCTCTGGCCGCCGTTTTGGGCTTTGCCGCCAAGAGGCTGCTGGGTGACGAGGGAGTAAGGTCCGGTGGCGCGAGCGTGCAATTTGTCGTCGACCATGTGGACCAATTTGATCATGTACTGGATACCAACGGAAATACGTTCGGCGAAGCGTTCGCCCGTGCGTCCGTCATAAAGGACGGTCTTGCCATCGGGAGAAAGTCCGGCTTTCTGCATGATTTGGAAGACTTCTTCGTTGCTAAGTCCATCGAAGACAGGGGTCGCAACGCGCATCTTCAATTTACGGCAAGCAAGTCCAAGAGGAACCTCGAAGATCTGGCCGATGTTCATACGAGAAGGAACGCCCATCGGGGAGAGAAGGATGTCAATCGGGGTGCCGTCGGCCAAGAAAGGCATATCCTCGACCGGCAAGATCTTGGAAATGACGCCTTTGTTACCATGACGGCCAGACATCTTGTCGCCTTCGGAAATCTTTCTCTTCTGGACGATATAGACGTTGACGACCATGTTGACTCCCGGCGGGAGAGGATCTTTGTTCTTGCGGGAGAAGATCTTGACATCGAGAACGATGCCAGCGCCTCCGTGAGGAACGCGGAGAGAAGAATCTTTTCCTTCTTTGGCTTTCTCAGCGAAGATCGCCATGATGAGCTTTTCTTCCGGAGTCGGCTCGGTGAGGCCCTTCGGGGTGACTTTACCAACGAGGATGTCGCCTTCTTTGACCTCAGCGCCTTTGATGATGATGCCGTCTTCGTCAAGGAAGGTCTTGGCATCGTCGCCGACGTTAGGAATATCACGGGTGATTTCTTCCGGTCCGAGCTTGGTATCGCGGCATTCAATCGTGTGCTTTTCGATATGGATGGAGGTGAAGATATCTTCTTTGACCATCCGTTCGGACATGATGATGGCGTCTTCGTAGTTATAACCATTCCAAGTCATGTAAGCGACAAGGATGTTTTGGCCTAAGGCCAATTCGCCATGGCTCATGGCTGGACCATCGGCGATGATCTGCCCTTTCTTGACGGAATCGCCAACTTTGACGATCGGGGTCTGATTGATGCAGGTGCCTTGGTTCGAACGGTCGAATTTCTGGAGTTTGTATTCGTGGAGGTTCTTACCAGATTTGACTTTGATGGTCTGGGAATCGGTATAGGTGACGGTTCCATCTTCGCTAGCGATAACGGCTAAGCCAGAATCTTTGGCAACCACTTCTTCCATGCCGGTTCCAACGTAAGGAATCGAAGGACGGAGCAAGGGCAAAGCCTGACGTTGCATGTTCGCACCCATAAGAGCACGGGTCGCGTCATCGTGAGCAAGGAAAGGAATGCAAGCCGCGGCGATCGAAACGATTTGTTTCGGGGAAATGTCGACGAAATCGACTAAAGCAACCGGGGCCACGGTGTGGTCATCGTCGTGACGAGCGACCATTTCGTCTTGGAGGATTTCCTTGACGATGAAAGCGCCGTCTTTGTAATCGGGATATAGATCCGTGATGAGTTTGGCTTCGCCAAGATTGACGTTGCTTTCGGCGATATAACGATCGCGTTCATCGTCGGCAGAAAGATATTGAGCTTTTTGCTTGGCAACCCCGTCGATCATCTCGCCTTCGATGACGAAATGACGGCCATCGTCCATATGGAGGACGGTGCGATAAGGGGTTTCGATGAAGCCATAACGGTTGATTTTGGCGTAGGTCGAAAGGTTATTGATCAACCCGATGTTTTGTCCTTCAGGAGATTCAATCGGGCAGATACGGCCATAGTGGGTATAGTGAACGTCACGAACTTCCATGGTCGCGCGGTCACGGGAGAGTCCGCCAGGGCCTAAAGCCGAGATACGACGCTTATTGGTCAATTCGGCCAAGGGGTTGACCTGATCCATGAATTGCGAAAGCTGGCTGGAAGCGAAGAATTCGCGGATAGAGGAGGTCAAAGGACGGATGTTGATAAGGGATTGCGGGGTAACCGAATCCATATCGGAGATGGACATCTTCTGCTGGACGGCTTTGGCCATTTTGTTGAGGCCGTTGCGGAATTGGTTTTGGAGCAATTCGCCGACGCAGCGGACGCGACGGTTGCCCAAATGGTCGATGTCGTCTAAGGTTCCGATGCCTTCCATCAAATTGAGGTAATAGGAGAAGCAAGCGATCATATCCGAGATCGTCACGCGGGCAAGAGGACAATGCAAATCGTTGCCGATGATGGAAACGACGCGTTCACCTTCTTTATCGAAAGCATAAGCTTTGACGATGTTGACAAGGCAAGGATAAGGGGCCCAAGCGTTCTTTTCTTCATCATAGATGAGGTCGAGCTTGGCGTTATTGACTTTGAGTTCTTTCAAATGGGCGCCATTTTCGAAGAATTCCTCGTCGCGGAGAGCGCGGACGTCTTCTTTGGTAAGGGTGTGCCCTTTGAGGAAGCGGATCTCACCATCAGCAGAGGTGAGGTTTTCGGCCAAGACGCGGCCAGGGAGGCGTTCGTAGATACCGAGTTTCTGACGGTATTTGAAACGTCCGGCACGACCAAGGTCATAACGCTTGTCGTCAAAGAAGCGCTGGAGCAAGAAAGTGATGGCTCCTTCGGGGGTATAAGGTTCGCCGGGTTTTAATTTGGCGAAGATTTCATATAACGCATCAGTCGAATTCTTGATGACGGAATCCTTCTTGATCGTGTTTTGCATCGCTTCGGTGTCGCCGAAAAGCTCGAGAAGATCTTTCTCTTTTTCGATGCCGAGGGCCTTGAACAAAACGGTAGCGGGCATCTTCTTCTGACGGTCGATACGGACCCAGAGGAAATTCTTCGCGTCGGATTCAAATTGGAGCCAGGTTCCGCGGTTAGGAATGATTTCGCCATTGTGGATGACGGTTCCGTTAGCCGGGTCTGGTTCATCGACGAAATAAGCTCCTGGAGAACGGACGATCTGGGAAACGATGACACGTTCAGCGCCATTGACGATGAAGGTGCCAGATTCGGTCATCCGCGGAAGTTCGCCCATGAAGACTTCGGCCTCTTTCATTTCTCCGCTTTGCAAACGGAGGCGAAGCGTGACTTTGAGCTTGCTTGAATAAGTCAAATCTTGCGCTTTGCATTTCAGAGGATCGTTTTTGGGCTCTTCCAAACGGCAGGAAACGTAGTAGATGAATAATTTGTTGTTGAAATCGGAAATCGGGAACATCTCTTTCAAGACGTCGTCGATGCCTTTTTCAAGGAACCATTTGTAAGATTCGGTTTGGATCTCGACAAGATAAGGCAAATCGAGCTTTCCAGAGATTTTGGAGAAATCGATACGGCCATTGGCTCCGTGAGGATAGGGTTTGCCATTAGGATCGAGATAGTAAGTATTGGGTTCAAAGATGTCGGGTTGTGGCATTGGATACTCCTTATTTTTTCGCGATGAGGATGCGATATCCTTTTTTCTGCGCGACCATTTCGACCTCGGAATAGAGGGTCTTCAAGTATCGCGCGCAGGACTCAGCGCCTTGCTGCTTTCGGATAACTAGGATCAGGCGACCACCTTCATCAAGATGGTCGAGCGCTCCCGCGTATATCGCGTAAGTCACTATTTTTCCCGCACGTATGGGCGGGTTGGTGACGATGGTGGAGAACGATGAGGCGATGTTTGCGTAAACATCGGAATTGACGATCTCGACTTGCTTGCTAACACCGAGAGCTTCGGCGTTTTTCTTGCAGCAATCGAGGGCCCGCAGATTCACATCAGAACAAGTGACGTTTCGTTGCGGGTCGAGGCGAGCCAGGATTAGTCCGATTGGTCCGACTCCGCACCCAAGGTCGAGGATCTTATGGCCAAGATCGGTCTTGGCGATGGTTTCAAGCAGCAATCTGCTACCATCGTCGAGGCCATCTTTGGAAAAGACCCCGTTGTCGCTATAGAAGGTGTATTTCTGCCCGAACAAATCGAACGAATAAGTGATGTCTTGATGAGCCAAAGCATCGTTATTGTCGAAATATTGGGGCATCGCTTCTTCCTCCTATATATACCAAGAACCCCGCCCCGGGTAAGCCCAGGGCGGGTTCAAAGATGGTAAAGGGAGATTACTTGATCTCGACTTCGGCGCCAGCGGCGACGAGAGCTTTCTTGTGCTCTTCGGCTTCGACAGGAGAGATTTTCTCTTTGATCGGAGCGGGAGCGCCATCGACGAGCTTCTTGGCGTCCATAAGGCCGAGACCGGTGATGGCCTGGACGGCTTTGATGACGGCGACTTTGGTCGCACCGACGCTCTTGAGGATGAGCGAGACTTCGGTCGGTCCTTTGGCGACCGGGCCTTCTTCTTCGGCCGGGGCGGCAGCAGCGGCAACAGGGGCCGCGGCGGTGACACCGAATTCCTCTTCGACGGCTTTGATGAGGTCGTTGAGTTCGAGGACGGTGTACTGCTTGAGAGAATCGATGATCTCTTCTTTGGTGAGTTTAGCCATTTTTAGATCCTCCTATGATCAGTTGGCCTCCGGCGCGGGGGCCGGTGCTTTGTCCGCGATCGCCTTAAGTGTGGCGGCGAACTTGGTGGTGGGTGCCTTCAGGCACGATAGGAACATTGCGAGCATGCCGTTCTTATCCGGAAGTTTGCTGATTTCCTTCATTTTGGCGGCGTCGACGACTTGGCCTTCAGCCAACCCGCCTTTGATGACGAGCGCCTCATGATAACGAGCGAACTTGATCAAGGCTTTCGGGGCAGCAGCGAGGTCTTTGGAGAAGACGAAGGCATTCGGCCCGTTGAGCAGATCGCCAAGATCGGCATTGCCAGTCTCAGAGAGTGCGCGGCGCACCATGGTGTTCTTGTAAACGCCCATGCACGCATCGACTTTCTCGAGGGTGCGACGGAGCTCTTGCATTTCGGCCACGGTGAGTCCTTGGTAGGAAACGACGGTGACAGAAGAAGAATTCTTCAAACCTTCGGAGATTTCCGAGACAGCAGCTTTCTTAGCTTCGAGAGCTTGCTGATTCATGTTTCTACCTCCTTTCTGTAAAAGAGACGACTATGTGATGCTTCGATATAGCTAGTGAGATGATGTGAATGTTTGAACCTCAGCAGGGTGTTAGGATTAAGGCACGTGCCCCCGGCTATCTTAGGTATATGAAGCGATTCACCTTAGGAATGGTTCCCTTGCTT
This sequence comes from uncultured Bacillota bacterium, assembly GCA_946612055.1. Next base: position 6,806 of record CAMOEH010000104.1, read on the forward strand.
AGTTGCGGCCAGGGAACGTGATTTGGATGCCAGGGCCCATCGTCGTGGAGAGAACCACTTTCTCGATGTAGGTGCCCTTGACGGTAGAGGGGCGCGATTTGACGATTTGATCGCAGATCGCCGTGACGTTGTCGGCCAAGTCTTCTTTGGAGAAGCTCACGCGGCCAACACCCATGGAGAGGTTGCCATCGCGGTCAACACGGTAGGCGATTTTGCCCTTCTTGATTTCTTCGACGGCCGTTTTGACGTCCATCGTGACGGTGCCGGTTTTCGGGTTCGGCATCAAGCCCTTAGGACCGAGAACGCGGCCCATTTTTCCGAGTTCGCCCATCATGTCCGGGGTCGCGACGATGATATCGAAGTCGAACCAGTTTTCACGAGCGATTTTCTCGAGCAATTCCTTGCCACCGAAATAATCGGCGCCAGAGGATTTGGCTTCCTCAAGCTTGGTGTTGGTGACGACGAGGATTTTCTTCGTCTTGCCATTGCCATGGGGAAGGGTGATCGTTCCACGGATCAATTGGTCCGCCAAGGTCGGGTTGACGTTGAGACGGAAGTTGATGTCGACGGAAGAATCGAATTTGGTGATCGAGGTCTCTTTGACGAGTTGGGAGCCCTCCTCGATGCTGTAGAGCTTGCCGGCTTCGACTTTCTTGGAAGCTTCGGCGAATTTCTTGCTGATTTTTTTCATTCCGGTTGCCTCCATTAATCGTCGATGATGACGCCCATTTGGCGGCAAGAGCCAGCAACGATCTTCTTGGCGGCTTCAACGTCTTCGGTGTTGAGGTCAGGAAGTTTGTATTTGGCAATTTCTTCCAATTGGGCTTGGCTGATGTGGCCAACGGCCTGTTTTTGGTTGCCGGCACCCTTATCGAGGCCAGCGGCTTTCAAGATAAGTCCAGAGACTGGGCTCGTCTTGACGACGAAGTCATAAGATTTGTCTTCGTAAGCGGTGATGATGACCGGGACGGTCTGTCCGCGGCGGTCGCCCGTCTTCGCGTTGAAGTCGGTGCAGAACTTCGCCATGTTGACGCCCGCAGAAGCGAGCTTTGGTCCCGGATGGGCATCTCCGCCAGGGAGCTCCATCTTGACGACTTTGACGACTTTTTTGCTCATGTTTGTTCCTCCTTTTGATTTTGGAAACATAGCATGCAGTGGTAAGCGGGCCTTCGTCATAGGCCCTCCCACGCATTACGTATCAAGCCGATACGCGTTCGTAATCATACGCGAGTAAGAGACTCTCGGCAAGAAGTTTTTAAAAAGTCGCCAAAAAAACCCGATTTGTTGTGCACGGTGCATAAAGGCATCAATTATTTTCGTTTTGGATTAGAACCGATTCCAAGAAGCAAGGAGAAAAGGACCGTCAGCAAGGCAAGGCCAGAATCCCCGATGACAGAAACCCATAAAGGCAAGGACCAGCTGCCCATGACCGAAGCAACGACGGCCGCGACCATGATCGAGCCTTTGACGATCAAAGAAAGAATGACATTAAACCGAGCTCGGTTTCTCGTCTTCTTCGCGATATCGATGACTTCAACGACTTTGTTCAAATCGTCATTCATCAAAACGACGTCCGCGTTCGCGATCGCCAAATCCGAGCCTAGCCCTCCCATCGCGATGCCAACATCGGCCAAAGCCAAAGAAGGCGCATCGTTAATGCCGTCCCCAACATAAGCGATCGAGCCATTTCCCAGTTTGCTGGAAAGGATTTCTTGCTTTTGCTTTGGAGATAATCCGCCTAAGGCTTCCTCGATGCCGATTTCTTTGGCCAAGGAGGTTACGTTAGATTGGGAATCGCCCGATAGAATGACGGGGTGAATTTCTTTTTCTTTCAAAGAAGCGATGACTTGCTTTGCTTCTTGACGAGGGGAGATGCTTAAGCAAAGATGCCCGGCAATCTGGTTATCGATTTTCAAGCTGACCCAGATTCCGCCTTCCCCTTCTCCTCGCGAAGACAAAGACAATGCACGTCCTTCATAAATCGCATTTACGCCAACGCCAGGGATTTCTTGATAATCCTTGATCGCTTCTTCGTTAATCTTCTTCCCATATGCTTGGCGTATCGCCAAAGCAAGCGGGTGGGAGGAATAGGCTTCTAACGCCGCAGCATAGGCAAGGATCTCTTCTTCCTTCATAGAGGAAACCGATTCGATTTGACACAACTGCAAAGAAGAATCGGTTAACGTTCCTGTTTTGTCGAAAGCAATCTCTTTGAGGCGATTGAGGTGGTCAAAATAACCAGCCCCTTTCACCAAAATCCCATGCTTTGAGGCTAAGCCCAAACCTGCGAAATAAGCTAAAGGCACCGAAATGACGATGGCGCAAGGGCAACTGACGACGAGGAAAGATAACGAAGAATGCACCCAATTCCCCCACATGGAAGCATCACCCAAATTACCTTGAGACAACCCAATGATTAATGGGGGCAGCACGGCAATCAAGAGGGCTAAGCAAAACACGATAGGCGTATAGACACGGGAGAAGCGCGTAATGAAGCGGACGGCTTTCGATTTCTTTTCGACGCCGCTTTCGATCATCACCATCAATTGGGCAACCGTGGAATCGGCATATTCCTTGCTGACTTGGACATGCAAAGATCCTTCTTTAAGAAGCGTTCCCGCATACACGTCGGCCCCGTTTTTCTTTTGGATGGGCAAAGATTCGCCAGTCAATGAGCTCTCATCAACGGATGCTTCTCCCTGAATAACAACGCCATCGCAAAGGATCTTTTCTCCGGCTCCAAAAATGACAACATCGCCGATTTGAAGTTCTTCGGGTTTTTTCCAAACCGAATTGCCATCAACATAGACACGTGCCTTTTCTTCTCGTAGATCGATCGCCTTCAAGATGGCTTCTTTCGATTTATCCGCCGCCAAATCTTCCAGCACTTCTCCAACTTGATAAAGCAAGATGACCAAGACGGCTTCTAAGAATTCATTCTCCCCGAAAGCGCGTAAAGCAAAAGCTCCGATGGAAGCCAATATCATCAAGATGTTTTCATCGAAAAAGACATGTTCTTTGAAGATATTTTTGATGGCTTTGATGACAATATCGTAGCTGATGATTGCCCAAGCAACCGCCATGATGGCAACGTTGCCCCAAAGGGCAACGACATCCTCTTTCCATAGGAAACGCCCAAGCAAGGCCAAGGTCAAAGAAACGACGATGCGGATGCCTAAAATGAGATATTCCTTTTTGCCACGTTCTTCCTCTTCTTCCATGGTTTATTCCTCGCAGACGTGCTCATGGACGATATTCAATAAAGCATTCACGTGTTCGTCGGCAAGCGCGTAATAGACCCTCGTCCCTTCTTTTCGAGTCGAGACGAGATTGGCTTTTCTTAAAACTTGGAGCTGATGCGAAACCAAAGATTGGGAAGCCCCTACTTCGACAACGATCTCGGAAACTGATTTCTCTTCTTCCGCGATGCAATAAAGGATTTTTAAGCGCGTGAAATCGGAAGCAATGTTCAGCAAGCTTTCCATTTTATCGATGATGGAATCTTCGGGAATCAAGGCCATAACACATCTCCTCAATATGAACGTTTATTCATATTTCGAGAATCATTATATCCTTGTCGCGTTTGGAAGCAAGAAAAATATGAACAATCGTTCATTTATCTTTCTCGCCAAGCCTATCGATTATCGGGTATAGTATCCCCATGAAACACGCTGTAATGCTATTTGAAGAACTCCTCGATGCCGAGGAATATGTCATCCGTTCTTACCTTCGTTTGCCAAGCCAAAAGAAAACGCAGCAGAACGCCATGTCCATCTGCGCCGCTGCGTCTTTTCTTTTCGATCGGCAATTCGCGAAAGAAGATGCTGGCAAGGATTTAACTCAGCTTGCCTATGAACAAATCGGCAAGGAATTCGATGCGAAATCGCTATCTTCCTATGCGACCAAAATCCGCCTTGCCATGAGTGGCCCCAACTTCTCCTTAGGAGGAACGCCGATCCGCGATTACTGGAAATGGATTGGCGAAGAAGTCCCCGAAGTCAAAGAAGCCATCAAAGACGAAGAGGGCCTACTTGCTTTAGCAACGATCGACGAACTCGCCTCATTATTAAGTGAGGACTATCATGACGTTCCCTCTCTTCGTATCTCGGAATATCTCTTCCTCAATTTGACCGTTTGCTTTTTTGATGCTTATCGCCGCCTATATGGCAACGAAAAGTTCCGTCAAAAAGCCAGTTTCCCTTATTTCCAAGATGTTGAAAAGGAATTTGAGAACATCCGAAAAGATATCGTGGATTAAATTAGAAGCTTACTTATCAGAGAACAGACAATAATCGCGCCGATCAAGGGTGATATTCTTCTCCCTCATAAAGGGAGAACGCGCAACTGTGGAAGGGGGCGTTCCCTTGTTCTGGACTAATTATGTGCAGTCAGAATAATCGCCATACCAAGAAATCGTGATTGAACGGTTTGAAGACCGTGTAAGACGGAATGAAATCCTGTCGTCAACGCTTCCTTCTAAAGGTTCAACGCGAATTGTTATGCGGTAGCCACCATCCCACCAATCGCACAGACCTTCACCCACTCCGTAACCCTGATATCCATATCCCTTAGGACGGAAAATGGTGGAAGAAAAATCGCAATTTAGAAAGCGAAAACCAATGCCATGCAGCCATGTGCTCACAAAGCCGGGCTCATACTTAACGAAATCTTTTTTCACTTTTTCCACAAGCAATATCGTGTCGGAATTAAAAGGGGAAGATTCGGGAGCGGATTGAAGATGGTATTCGCCTATTTCAGGGGCTTTTGGCAAAACATTTACAAAAAGAAAACTCCGCCCTCGATTTGAAGGCGGAGAAACGTAGTAATTTTCTTAGATTTTTTCGATGGCACCGAAATCGACATCGACGGGCGTCGGTCTGCCGAAGAAGATGGTTTCGACGCGGCAGGCTCCGGTTGCTTTGTCGATCGAGACAATCGTTCCTTCGGTTCCTTCCAAAGGCCCATGAATGACCTTAACGCGATCCCCAACGGAATTACGGTCATACATCTATTCTTCAACCATGCCCATTCTCTTCAAGACGGGTTCGATGGCTTCACGGGTGATCGGGGTCGGCTTTTGTCCACCACCGCTAGAACCGACGATACCAGTAACCCCTGGAGTATTACGGACGATATACCAAGATTGGTCCGTCATGATCATTTCGACAAAGATGTAACGGGGGAAGAGGTTCTCGACTTTCATCTTGCCAGTAGGAAGGCCATTGTCGTCTTTCTCTTCGACTTCTTGCTCGGCGACGATGATGCGGAAAATATAATCCTGCATGTTCATCGTCTCGATGCGTTTCTTTAGATTTTCGGCAGTTCTTTTTTCGTGTTTGGAATAGGTGGTGACGATATACCACTGCTTGTCGCCAAGCTGTTGAGCGTTAGACATGATTACTTGCCTCCAAAAGCGTTTTTGAGTTGGTTGATAAGGCTGCCGGCGGTCAAGTCCTCAAGTGAGAGGAAAAGCGCAACGAACGCCGCGATGACGATAACGACGATGATCGTGGGAACGAGCTGTTCTCTTTTGGGCCAGCGGACGCGCTTGCCTTCTTTCACGACTTCTTTCGTGTATTTGACTGGATCCATAGTTTTCCTCCGTCTTATTTGCTTTCCTTATGCAGCGTATGCTTGCCGCAATGGGGGCAGAACTTGCTGAGCTCGAGTCGGCGTGGGTCGTCTTTCCGCTTCATCATCGTGTAATTGCGGCTTAGACATTCAGAGCAAATCAAAAAAACCTTTTCCCTACCCATTACCTTATTCCTGATTTTCAGCGTGTAAATCATAGGGCCGGCCAATGGCTTTGTCAATAACGCATAAGCGCGTTGTTAAAATTTGCCGCCACCGCTATCCCCGAATGCTTTCAAAAGGATTTCGTTTGCCCATTTTCGGAACTTTTCATATTGGAAACGAACTTTCTTTTCGTTAAGGCCAAGGCTGCGGCAAGCAGAGGAAATGCTATGGCCTTGAATGACCAAAGAAGCGATATCCAAAACCCGTGGCTCGATTTCTTTGGGCAAATCGCCAAGCCTCCTCAAGGTATCGGCATATTCTAGAAAGATCGCTGGATCGTCCCGATAATCTCTTCCGCTAATAATGTCATGAAGGCAAACCGTTTCGCTGCCGAATTCGCGTTCTTGATCCAAAGAAAGCAATTGAAAACGTTCACGCTCCTCCTGTTTTTTCCTTAGTTCTTTGAAAACTTCGTTTCTAAGTATGGTCCGGAAGAAGGAAGAGAATTTCCCTTTCCCAAATCGATACCCGCCTTCGGCCAACAAAAAGGAACGGAAGAAAACTTCATTCCGTTCCCATTCATCCAAAAGGAAAAAACAATCAGGACATGCCTTAGAAAAATGGACGTGGCGATACCGGAATTGCCTCGTTACGAATTCGTCGCGATAACGGATCTCGCCCATTCGCGAAAACAAAAGCAACTGCTCGTCAGAAAGCGTCGAATCACTCTTTTTCTTTCTTGTCATGGCGAGGCCTCCTAGCAGGAGGTCGCGCGAATTATTTTTGCCCTAGTCGAACCAAGGAGAGCAAAATCCCCGCGGAAACGGAGGCGTTAAGCGAATTGACGTGCCCTCTCATTGGGATTTTGACGATGAAATCGCTATGTTCGAGGACGAGGCGGGAGATGCCAAATCCTTCGCTTCCAACGACGAGGACGATCGGGCCGCGATAATCCACTTCGCTAGCCTCCATTTTGGCTTCTCCATCGCTAGAAACGATCCAAAACCCTTCTTTTTTTAGACGTTCGATGGCATTGGTAAGGTTGCTGACATAGCTGACTTTGACGTAATTAATCGCCCCCGTAGAAACGCGAGCAACGGTGGAATTTAAACCCACCTCCCCCTTCTTTTTCAAAATGACGCCATCGACGCCGAAAGCGTCGCAGCTGCGGAGAATGGCTCCGAGATTATGGGGGTCTTCGATGCCGTCTAGCATCAACAAGAGAGGGTTTTCTTTCCCTTTGATGTCGCGGAGGATTTCTTCAAGTGGCACGTCTTCGTAGCCTTTGCAAATAGCCACGAACCCTTGGTGGGAAGAGTTCTTCGCCAAGCGGGTCAATTCGCTTTCCTGGACGAAATCGACGGGGGTGTTCGCATCTTTAGCAAGTTGATTTAAGGGGTCTTTGCTTTGCTTGAAACCAATGACGACCTTTTTTGCCCTGCCCGAAAGGATGCATTCGCGGACGGCATTCCTGCCATAAACGATTATCGTGGAATCACCATGTTTGGATTTGTCAGGTTTCATAACAATTAGAAAATTCCTTTTTCCATGAGCTTGGCTCTTAATAGATCGCTTCGCTCAAAATCTTTCATGGATTTGGCTTCCTCGTATTCGCGTAGAAGCACCAAATCTTCTTCTTTCAAAATCGGATAATCGACATGGAGTCCAAGAACATCCAAATCTTCTTTTAAACGGGCAAAGATAGCAGAAAGCTCTTCGAGGTTCTTTTCTTTTTGACGAAGGGCTTGGTTCGCCGCTTTGATTTCGGCATAGACAAGAGATAGGGCGTTAGGGGTATTGAGGTCATTGCACATCTGCGCATAGAAGTCGTCGTTATCTTTGGCTTTTTGATCCAAGGAGCAACCTTCTTTTTGAAGCATGACGGCAAGCTGTTTCATCGTTGAAGCGATACGTGCATATTGTTTTTCGGCTTCCCCGATTGTTTCTTCGGTGAAAGACAAAGGCGCGCGATAATGCGTATTCAAAACCATCAAGCGGAATGGCATGCCCCCATATTGGCTAATCACGTCTTTGGCTAAGATGACGTTGCCTAAAGATTTGGACATCTTCTCGTTATCGATGTTAATAAAGCCATTATGGAGCCAATAATGGGCTAAGTGGTTGCCATTATGGGCTTCGGATTGGGCGATTTCGTTTTCATGGTGAGGGAATTTCAAATCGAATCCGCCACCATGGATATCGACCATGCCGCCTTGCTTGGCAAAAAGAGAATGGATCATAACGCAGCATTCGGTATGCCAGCCAGGCCTACCTTCGCACCATTTCGTCTTCCATTTGATTCCGTCTTCGGTCTTTTTCCATAAAGCAAAATCAAGCGGAGACTTTTTCTGCGAATTGATTTCAATTCTCGCGCCCGAATTAAGCGATTCGGGGGTATTGCCAGAAAGGCAGCCATAATCTTTCACCGACTCCACGCGGAAATAAACGTCTCCACCGCTTTCATAAGCATCGCCTTTTTCGACCAAATCATCGATATAGGAAATCATCTCTCCCATATATTCGGTCGGGGTTGGCGTAATGTCTGGCTGCAATGCCCCTACGGCATCAACCAAACCTCTAAATTTTGAAATGATCGAGGACGTGAGTTCTTTTTCGGAGATTCCTAGTTCTTTCGCCCTCGCAATAATCTTGTCGTCTACGTCCGTATAATTGGATACGAAAGTAACTTGATACCCCAAAGAAATAAATAAACGTCTCCAGGTATCGAAAACAATGACGGGCCTCATATTACCGATGTGGGGATCGTTATAAACGGTTGGACCGCAGACATAGAAAGACACTTTGCCTTCTTCAATCGGGGCGAATTCTTCGATTTTGTTTCCTAAAGAATTGAATAAGCGGACGGATTTCATGGCGATATCATACCACAATTAGGCTTTCCATTAGGAAAGAGAATAGAAAAAGGAGAGCGTCAAAAGGCGCTCCCCTTTGGTTTAAGATCGATTATTCGGCGTCAGCAACGACAATCGTAACGTTACCGGTGACGGTAATGGTGGTGTTGAATTTGTAGGTTCCTTCCTCTTCATCGAGGGTGGGGTTATAAACGACAGGTTCGTCTTCACCAATGGTGACGGTAACGGTGAAAGGATATCCACTATAGGCGATATCGATGACATCGAAATTGATAGCGGTTCCTTCCTCAACTTCAAAGCCTTCCAAGAAATCCCAATCAAAGTTGGTGGAAGAGGAGACTTCATAATAGTTGTCATCGAAGGTCGCAACAACCGTATAGCTAGCTTTGGCCTCTTCTTCAATCTTGGCTTCTTCCTCAGTCATGCCAACGCGGATGACGACGCTACCAGAGACAGAGGAGGTGCTCCAAGTGCCTTCGTCCCCTTCTTCGGCATTGACGAATTGGCAATCGATGACGACTTCACCAGAGACGGCAACGGAGAAATAGAAATTCTCATAGAAATCGTTGCTGATGGTGACACCAAAGCTTTCGCCGGTGGTTAGATCAAACGGGGTGCCATTTTCCAAAGAATCGTAATCATAGGTGGTGACAGAGAAGGAATCGGCATCGAAATAAGCGGTCGCGGTATAGCTTTCGCTTGGATCAAGGTCACGATAAGTCACGACAACGTGGACGTTAGTTTCTGGCATGAGGAAGGAATAAGAAGAGCCGGCAGCGGTTAGTTCAACATCGGTGATTTCGGTGTTGTTATCATCATAAAGTTTGACTTCATCCACCGCTTTTCCTGAGCCAGGATAGACGGCAAAGGAAGCGCTCCATCCGGCGCCTAGAAGGCTAGAGGAGATACCGACGTTTTCATCTTCGGAATTAAGGGTATATCCCGCGGCGGTTTCGATGCTGATTTTCGCTTCGGTAGCTTCGGCAGGAACATAGACGGGAAGCGTCCACCATCCACCATAATATTCGCCATGGGTATCAATTGAAGTCTCCGCATTCAAAGACAAGGATTCAAGGACTTTGTTATTGGCCAATTTGGCAGCGAAATAGAAGCCTTCTCCTGGAGCGACCGTGGTCACGCTCGCGCTAATCACGGGATCGCTGCCATCTAAGAAAGCATATTCGACGACATCATCATGCCCAAGGAATTCAATCTCGAACTCTTCCTCGAAATCAATCGTGATGACGAGATCTTGCTCTGGCATCGTGAAGGAATACCAATCGCCATGGCTGTGGCTTACTTCCGTGCCTTCGACATTGGTAGAGATGCCTGCAATATAAACGCCTGCTTTCGTCGCCAAGACGAGTTCTTGATAAGTGCCCGCAAAGGATTCGGTGACTAAGGTAGAGGATTCTAGGATGAGGTTATTCTCCAAATCCCCTTCATAGGTGATCGAATACACTTCGTGCATCTCGCCGGTAACGCGCAATTTCAATGCGGAGTCCGCGGTCAATTCTTCGCCAAAGAAGCGGATGGAGAATTGAACAAGGTCCATGCCGACGGTGTTATAGGTCGTACCGAAACCATAGGTTTGGATTTCTTCCCATTCGCCACCATCTTTTTGATATTCGAGTTTGGTGACGACATAGCCTTTCTTCAGTAAGAGATAGCCATCGATATAATCGTATTTCTCGCCAGAAACGCCGGTTCCAAGCATCGTGACGTTCTCGTTTTCTTCCATCGAGATCGTGTAGCCGAATTGATCTTCTGGAAGGACATGCTGCTGGGTCGCGTAGCAAAGAACCAAGGAAACGTCTTCTTCTCCCACGGGGAAGGTAAAGGCGAGTTCATTCACCATATCAACGCCTTCGGGCAAGAAAGACTTATAAGGCTCGCCATTGACGTAGAGATAGACGTGACTTGCTTGATCGGCTTCGCGCTGGAAGCCGTTTTTAAGGATTTCGCCCGCTTGGATGGTGACGGTTGCAATGCCACCTTTTTCAAACTTGCTTCCTTCTTGCACATCCTTGAATTCAACAAGGGAAGGGCTGAGGTTACGAAGAGAAGAAACGGTAATTTGTTCTTTTTCTTCTTTTGAGGAAGAGGTGCTACTTTCTTCCGTGGATGGGGTGCTGCTACTTTTGCTTCCATTACCGCAAGCAACAAGCAGGGCGGCAGAAGCAAGGACAAGCAACAATGATGTCTTTTTCATAACTGTTCCTTTCTTATAGAATCGTCGCGTTGAGGACGCTTTCTGGTAGGCTCGTAGAACCAAGGTTGTTATAGGTTGAGGTGAAGGTAACATTTTCTCCAAAGCTATCTTCTTCGCCCCAGCCGTCCATCGAATAGAAGGCCATCTGGGTGATCTTCGGCGTGCCCGATTCGGTGATCTCGGCTTCCGAAGAAACCGCGGCCATGACGATGAGGTCGCTTGTTAAAGAAGAAGGGAAGAATGAAGAGAAAACAGCAATAGGAACCTGGCAAGAGAATTTGCTTCCCTTGGTTTGGTATAAGGTCATGTCTATGTCATCCACCTTGGGAAGATAGTCTTCATAAGACAAAGACCAAGAGAAAGAAGAGGAGGCATCTTCAAAAGCGGATTTGCTTTGGGAATAACGATAGGGATGTAGACCTGCTTCTTCCTTTTTGAGATAGAAATCGCCTTCGCCTAATCCCGGCACGGCGTAATAGGTATTCGTATCGATGAAGATGTTCTCGCCATCAAGATAGAAGATATAGCCTTCTCCCGTCACAAGATTCAACGATCCAGGAGCCATCTTGTAGGAGATGGTCATGTTCTGGTTTTGAAGCAAATCGAAAGAGGCCTTTAGGGCGCTTTTATCGGTGCCATCACCTTCGCAAGGGAAGAGCTTTTCGTAATGGGATTTGCTTCCCGTCTCTGAGAAAGAAAGACCGAATTTGCATTTCTTATCCTCGGTTTGGATGAGCAAGGATTTAAAGCCGTCTTCGCCCAAAACCAATTCTTGATGGGAAAACTTCACATTGGCGAAAGCAGAGATGCTAATGCCAAACCATTGGGGCAAGGAACGCGCGAATCCCTGCGGAAGTAGATACACGCCTTCTTCTTTTTTGGTGAGGTCGCTTGAATCAATCGTTTCGAAGGGGTTGTAATACATCGCTTCGAAATAGGTGCCACCAAGTCCGCGGACATCGCCATAGATCTCGTTTTTCTTGTTGATGCGCTCTTGATAAAGCAAGCCGCTATCTTCTTCTTTGCCAAAATAAGAGAAATCCCCGGCATCGATTAAAGAGCCGGTCGCGCCAACGGTCATCGGCTTGATCGCAAAGGTATCGTCATTCAAAACGATTTCAGATCCATAGGCCAATGCGTTTCCTTGATAGGTGGCTCGGAAATCCAAAACGGCGTGAAAACCGGCCTTCAATTGGCTTAGCGCTTCTTCTAAAGGCTCGTCGATTTGGCTCCCACTAGAGGAGGGCTGGGGCTGTCCACATCCCATCATCGCCAAAGAGCAAAGGCAGAGAGGAAGAAAACTCTTTTTCATACTTTCGGTTCCCCTTTCAAAGAAAAATCTTAATCGTGCGCACGCGAATGTAAAGAGAAAAGAAAACCAAATTTTGGAAATTGGTTTCTTCTTGTCTCTAGAAAAGCGCTTCGGCTTTGATAAAATGATTTTGCCATGGCTATGGAAGAGAAATTAGGTGAGTTTGTTGCCGCGAGACGGAAATATTTGAACATCACCCAAAAAGAGATGGGTGAAAGCCTTGGGTATACGCCCCAAGGGATTTCGAAATTCGAGAACGAGAATTCGGGATTCCCCATCACTTCCTTACCCGAATTATGTTTGGTTTTGAAATTATCGATGCCTTCTTTGTTTCAAAGGGAAGGAAAAGGAGAACCCGTGATCGAAAATATCGATCCCATTGATCCCAATCTTCTTCGTAATAACATCAAAGCTATCCGCCACCATCAGGGCTGGAGCCAAGAAAAATTAGCCAAATTGACCGGCTTAAGCAAAAGGACCATCACCAATTACGAAACCGGTTCTTCTGTCCCTTCCGTTCAATTCGTCGAATCGTTTGCCTTATTAGCAAAAGAAAACCCTTGCCTTCTACTTAGCCAAGAAATATCGCTGCCTAAAGCCAAAATCAAAGGGTGGCAAAAAGCCTTGATCATCGCGACCTCGATCCTTGTTGCAGGAGGAGGGGCCACCGCTATTGCTTTGCCTTTAACGCTCCAAAACCAAGAATCTTCTCCTAGAAGGGCGCAAAGCCGCACTTCCTCTACCGAAGAGCCATCCTCATCAGAAGAAAGCACCTCAGAGGAGGAGCAAATCTTCACAACGGTCGAGTAAATAATCCGCTTCTTCTTTCAATTCTTTTTGATAATCGCCATAGCCCCATAAGACCAATGCCGATTTCATTTTTGCATTCCTTGCTGTATCGATATCGACGTTGCAATCGCCGACATAAACGCACTCTTCTGGCTTTAGATTATATTTCCTAAGAAAGAAATTCACCGTATCCGGGCTAGGTTTGACGTTGATGCCTTCTTCGATGCCTTGGATACCATCAAAGGTATCTTTTCCTAACAAAGAAGGGACAATCGTTTTGGCCAATACCTGCCTTTTGTTTGTTACAACAAAAAGCAACGCCCCCTTTTCTTTTAAACCTTTCAATGCCTTTCCCATGCCGGGGAAAGGGTGGGTATTCTCGTTTTGGAAGCGGGCGCAATTAGCGATGTAGTTGGCTTTAAAAGAAGCAAATAGCTCTGGGTTATCTAATTTCCCCAATGCCCGGTGCACCAAGACATCGGTTCCATATCCTAATAACGATTTGGTTTCTTCTTTGCTAAAAGAATAAGAGAGTCCGCAATCGCGCAAAGACGCATTCACGGCTCGATGCAAATCCGGAAGCGTGTCTAGAAGCGTTCCATCCAAATCGAAGAAATAAGCGCGAAACATAATAAAGGCGGCCATTACGGCCGCCTCATTATAGGAATTGTCCTATTCCTTTTCAATGTCGGGGTAGGCAACGCGGTTTTTCACATACGTCGTATGGAGAAGCTCTTCGGCTTTTTCGCTGCAAGGCGAGCCCAAGAAATTCTCATAGAGCTTGATGATGTCCGGGTTGTTATGGGATTGGCGGATCTTCTTTCTTTCGTCGATGCTATAGAGAATATCGGCCCTCTTTTTGCGGTAAGTCTCGAGGATGCGAGGCCCTTCATTCGGCGTCAAGGAAGGTTTGACGAAGGGCTGTCCACCACCATTGATGCAGCCACCGGGGCAGCACATGATTTCAATGAAGGCATAAGGAGATTTTCCAGCGCGGATATCGTCGAGTAGCGGTTTGGCGTTTTTCATGCCCGAAGTAACCGCGACTTTGATCTTCTTCCCATCGATAACAAGTTCGGCTTCTTTCAAATCGTCAAAGCCACGGACCTGATGGAAAGCAATCGGGCCATATTCTTGGCCAGTCAAGGCGTGATAGGCCGTGCGCAAAGCCGCTTCCATGACGCCACCGGTGACGCCGAAGATCGCTCCAGCGCCCGTATATTGGCCAAGAAGATCTTGGTCGAATTCTTCGTTAGGAAGTTCGTCCCAGATAAGCCCAGCTCGGCGGATCATCATCGCGAGCTCGCGAGTCGTGATGACGGCATCGACATCAGGCAAGGATTCGACCGCGGCATTTTGCTTTCTCTCGGCCTCATATTTTTTGGCCGTGCAAGGCATAACCGAAGCCACGAAGATGTCTTTGGGGTCCAGATTATGGGCTTTGGCGAAATAGCTCTTGATGATCGCCCCTTCCATTTCATGCGGCGATTTGCAGGTAGAAACGTTGGGAATCAAATCGGAATAGAAATATTCCATGTAATTAATCCAGCCCGGGGAGCAAGAGGTGATTTGGGGGAGCGTGCCTTTATTTTGGATGCGGTTAAGCAATTCCTGGGCTTCTTCCATAATCGTCAAATCCGCGCCGAAATTGGTGTCGTAGACTTTCTTGAAGCCAAGGCGGTGCAACGCGGCGACCATACGCCCAGTCCCGTTTTGGGTTCCGATTTTATGGCCGAATTCTTCGGCAATGGCCGCTCTAACGGCCGGAGCGGTTTGGACAACGACATATTTGCCCGCTTCCATCGCGCGGTCGATTTTGCCGATTTCAAGGTGCTCGGACAAAGCGCCCGTGGGACAAACTTGAATGCATTGGCCGCATTGCAAGCAAGGAACTTGAGCAAAGGAGCGGTTTTGAGCCGGCCCGACAACGGTTTGGAATCCGCGCTTTTCAAAGCCGAGGATGCCAATGCCTTGGGCTTCTTTGCAACGTTCGATGCAACGTCCGCAGAGGATGCATTTGCTCGTATCGCGAACAAGTCCTGGGGCGAGGTTATCCAAGCTGACCGGGGTTCTTTCACCTTCGAATTCGCCGGTTCTAGCGCCCGTGACGCCAGCAACATGGAGCAATTCGCAATGACCGTTTTTGACGCAGGTTTGGCAATCTTTGGAATGGTTGGATAGCAACAATTCAACCGAGGTGCGTCTGCCTTTGATGGCCATTGGGGAAGAGATCTTGATTTCAAATCCCGCTTCCATTTGGCAATCGGAAACCGGATAGACGCAGGAAGCGAACAATTTGCTGCCGCGGTGAGAGGAAATCTCCACCAAGCAAACGCGGCAACTGGCCAAGGAATTATGGCCATGGTTCCAATAGCAGAGGGTTGGGATGTTGTAGCCGACCATACGGGCAGCTTCCAAAACCGTCAAATTCTTCGGAACGCTATAGACGCGGCCTTCGATTTTGATATTAACTTTTTCAATCGGTGCTTTCTTTCTCATTGGCGTTCCCTCCTTTATTTCTTGCTGATGGCGCCAAAGCGGCAGCTAGCCATGCACGAGCCGCATTTGATGCATTTGCTTTGATCGATGACAAAGGGTTCTTTGCCCACCACTCCACTAATGCAGCCAACCGGGCAATTACGGGAGCATAGAGAGCATTTCTTGCATTTTTCGGGATCGATTTCGTAATGCATGAGGTTTTTGCATACGTGAGCCGGGCACTTTTTATCGATGACGTGTGCTTCATATTCCTCAGGGAAATTGGCCAAAGTCGAAAGGATCGGGTTGGCCGCGGTTTGCCCTAAAGCGCATAAAGATCCGGATTGGATAATGGAAGCAAGTGCTTTCATGTCCTCGATGGTTTGCTTCGTTCCTCTTCCTTCGGTGATCGAAGAGAGCATTTCGAATAGACGTTTCGTCCCAATACGGCATTGCGAGCATTTACCACAAGATTCGTCACAGATGAAGTCCATATAGAAGTGGGCGACGTCGACCATGCAGTTATCTTCGTCCATGACGATCGCTCCACCTGACCCCATCATCGAGCCCTTGGCAACAAGAGAATCGTAATCAATCGGGGTATCGAGGTCTTTTTCGGTCAAGCATCCACCAGAAGGGCCACCGGTTTGGATGGCTTTGAATTTCTTGCCATTAGGAATGCCGCCACCAATATCGAAAATCAAATCGCGCAAGGTCGTTCCCATCGGGACTTCGACCAAGCCGACGTTATTGATCTTGCCACCTAAAGCGAAGACCTTCGTCCCTTTGGAACGCTCCGTGCCATAAGAGGCATAAGCTTCGGCTCCTTCGCGGATGATAAAGGGGATTTGGGCAAGGGTTTCGACGTTATTAACGCAAGTTGGCTTGCCCCAAAGCCCAGAGATCGCTGGGAAAGGAGGACGAGGACGAGGCATGCCGCGCTTGCCTTCAATCGAATTAAGCAAGGCCGTTTCTTCCCCGCAAACGAAGGCGCCAGCGCCCAAGCGGAGATAGACGTTGAAATTAAACCCTGTTCCAAGGATATTCTCGCCTAATAAACCAACGGCACGCATATCATCGATCGCCCGTTGCAAACGTTCGACCGCGGTCGGATATTCGGCACGGACATAGAAATAGCCTTCATGCGCCCCAAAGGCGTAGCCAGCAATCATCATGCCTTCGATAACGTCAAAGGGGTTGCCTTCAAGGATCGAACGATCCATGAACGCGCCAGGGTCGCCTTCATCGCCATTGCAGACGATGTATTTCTTTTCCGAACGCACGTTGGCCGCGAATTGCCATTTTCTTCCCGTGGGGAATCCTCCGCCTCCGCGTCCGCGGATGCCCGATTGGAGGACTTCGTCGATGACTTGCTGAGGCGTCATCTGGGTCAAGGCTTTCTTTAGGCCTTTAAAGCCATCATAGCCTAGCGCTTCTTCTAATAAATCCGGATTGATCAAAGAGCAGCCATGCAACGCGATGCGGACTTGCTTCTTATAGAAGGTGATGTCATCTTGACGGGCGATTTTCTCGTGGGTATTAGGATCAACATAAAGGAGATCTTCGCAGATCTTCCCGTCGATAAGGTCTTCTTCGACGATTTTCTTGATGTCAGACAATTTGACCATGCGGTAAAGGGTGTCTTCTGGGAAGATTTTGACGAAAGGTCCTTGGGAGCAAAAGCCAAAGCAACCGACGTGGTTGACGCTGACTTTATCTTCTAAGCCATGTTCTTTGATTTGCTTTTCTAATTCCTCGAGCAAGCCTTTGGAATCGTTAGCTAAGCAGCCCGTGCCCGCGCAGACTACGACAGCACGCTTGCCGCCTTCCCCTTTCAATTTGGCTTGAAAAGAAGAGGTACATGAAGCGATTTTGCTTTCAAGAGCTTCGGTGGTTTTGATTGGTTCCATGATTAAGCAGCCTCCCCTTCTTTCCGATATTGCTCGATGATTTTCCCGACTTGGTCAGGTGTCACTTTCGAATAGACTTTGCCATTGATCGTTAAGGCTGGGGCTAATGCGCAGGCTCCGATGCAACGCAAGGATTCGACGGTGAATAAGCCATCTTTCGTCGTCTGCCCGGCTTTGACGCCTAACGAGGCTTCGAATTTATCAATGATGGCTTGGGAGTTCTTGACGTAGCAGGCCGTTCCTAAGCAGATGCCGACGACGTATTTTCCTTTTGGTTCTAATGAGAA
>CAMOEH010000105.1 GCA_946612055.1 uncultured Bacillota bacterium
CCCCGATGGATCCATAATTTATATCAAACGCGGCTATAAATATCGCCCAGAAGCCTGGCATAACCTCAATGCCAAAACAGGACTAAGGCCAGAGATCACCAACAACGATTTCACCAAAATTGATGAGAACTGGAAAAAAGATTATGCCTACCGTGCCTTTAATATTTCTCGTGGGGACGATGGCATCATTTCCGATGAGGAATTAGAAGCCATTAATAATGGGGACATATTCAAAATCTTTGTTCCTAGAAACTGACAAAGCCGCGCTTTCAAACGAAAAGACACATAGGGCCGCTTCTTTTTTGATTTAGGTCTAATCTGTTGGCGTTTGGCACAAAACAACAACGATCGAGGTTGATATTAAACTACAAACAACAATTGAAATAGAAAATGTAGTTTAGTAAACTATCCATGGAGGTGACGCGTATGTCTATTTTCCAAGGAGTTTTGGAAGAAGAATTGCAACGCAACCTGCGCAAGCAAAAAGCATTCAATGACGAACTTTCGGTTCACCCTAAAGGATATCTTTCCATTTGCCGTATTGGCGGAGCAACATACATTTATCGAAAGCATAGGGAAAAGGGGAAGATTGTATCTACCTATATTGGGCTTCCGGGAAGCGAACAGGTCCGCAAAGCGGAAGATGATAGAGCGGCTTATCTATTGGCAAAAAGATCGCTTGCCGAACTAAAGCTAGAAGAAAAAAGACTGAGGAGGGCCATCAAAGATTATGCCAGCATATGAAGATGAGATGCGCTCGGTGATGAAGGCCCTAAATGAGGTCGGCGCATTGTCACATTGCATCGTGACGGGCTCGTGGGCAATGTATTTCTACAAATCCATATTCGAAGGTTTCGAACCCCGCGTTGAGACGACTGACCTCGATATGTATTTGCCAAACCCAAAATCTGCATCTGCCGAGAATCTTTCCTTACGCCTGCGCGAACTCTCATACATTCGTTCCGACGACGTGCTAACAGGAAAAACGACGTTTCTTTCCTCGAACGGCTTCGAAATCGAGTTTCTCACAGTTCCAGATCGCACGATGTCGCCTGTGCTGCAGGTTTCAGGAATGTCCATTGGCGCAGAGGCATTGCCGAAGATGGCCCCAATTGGCTGGAACTATGTTGAACTCGAATGGGAGGGTATGCAAATCAAGGTGGCTTCCCCGGCGTCCTTCGTTATACAAAAACTGTTGATCAACGGAGAGAGAAAGCCCGAATGGAAAAGAGAAAAGGACCTAGATGCAGTCCGTTATGTCCTTATCCGTGTCAAGGCGTCTCAAAAGTATCGTGACGAACTGAAGGAATCTATTCTTTCCGCCCCGAGAAAATGGCGAAATGCCATTATCGCTGCCGCGGCAAAGAATGGAATTGATTTGGGATTATAACCCTATGTAAAGCAGATGCCACCGATGCCTCAAAACAGAATAAGATACAAGGCGATATTAAAGAACCAGCCTTGTCTATGTGTGCTACACAGTGGGAAGGAAAAATTTCAGGATACTACAGGTGAGATTGCGTCTCCGCGCATCTCATATTATTTTGCGAACAGCCGAGCAACTAAGCAGTTTTGAAATCACTCCCACAAACTAGATCCGAAAAAACTTCGTTCCTAGAAACTGACAAAGCCACGCTTTAAATAAGAAGAGAAGAGTTATAGGACCGTCGTCTTTAACGACATGACGACCTGGTCTTTGAAAGTTACCTCTGCCTCTTTGCCATATTGCCCGGCAAATTTGATCGAACCGTAATAATAATCGACTTCACGCAGACCAAAATAGACGAAATCAATGCTACGGGGCGATCCGCTGCTTTTGCTAGAAAGGACGTGAGCATCTTCGAGAACATATTTGTCCGTTTCCCAAAGGAACGGAAAAAGAAATTCCTCGGTGGAGTAATAAAGGAATTCCATGCGGATGTCGGGGATCATTTGGAACGCTTCTGTTCTTGATAGTCCGGTTTGTTCCTGATGAACGTCTTCGCGACCCGTAAAACTCCCCGTTGCATCTCTTTTCATGGTGTACACGCCCTCTTCATCATGATCGATGCGGAAACTCATGGCTTCTTTGTCTTCGCCACGTTCATAGGTTGTTTCTGCAAGAATATAATCGCTGCCGATATGGCAGAAGGACCTCATTTTCGCCCCGACATATTCATCGGGGTAATTATCCTTAATTCCCGTGACGGAAAGATCGGCTTTTATTTCGGTTTCGAAAGATCTCGGTCCATTATCAACCGTCATATTGCGGATATCGTCATGATATTTTTTGGCCGCTTCCGTTGCTTTTTCCTTTCCTTCGTAAGTAGCGGTGGCTTCTACCCCCTCAAGGCCTACTTTTTCTAAAAACAATTCATTGTTAGATTCGCTGCCGGTCCTGCCAACGAGAACCATGTCATCCTCCTCAGGATAGAAAAATTCAAGGAACCGGTCTCCATATGTAAAAGTGGCAAAAGAGGCATAACTCAATACTTTTTGCTCGCCACCAAAAGGCAAAGTATAACGATATTCGTATCCGCTTCCCGAATCGATGGAGAAGCTAACGCCATCTTTTTCGCCAAACAAAGTGAACTGTTGAATCTCTTGGTGTTCGGGGTCGTAATAAGGCGCCATCATTCTGTCTTTGGCGTCTTGATCTAAGCCGTCATAGGCGTCAAGAAGCAATCGCTGGAATTCACTCACCCATTCCTTTTCTTTTATTTCCCCGTCGGCATCGGGAGAAGGGTCGATCCATTCGTCGCATTCGATAATTTCCCCATTCATTCCGCAAAGGATGAGAGCGTTTTTGCCGTTTGTCTCCTTTTCCTCTTCGTTATAATCGCCATAATATTGAAAATTATTCTTAGTGTCGTTCTTCCAATTAGCATAAGCGCAAAAGTCATAATTACCGACAAAAGGATGATCTTGGTTATCCGCCGTCTCACTCGGAATCCCTAAAATCCGAAAATAGCTTTCTTCTTTGTCGTGATAATGGCCTTCGATCTTTCCATAATTTACGATTCTGCAATCGCGAGAAGCTCCACCAAATAAATAATTAAGGATTGATTCATAAGTTTGTTTTTTGGGATCTTCGGTAGTTTTGCTGCTTATGTCCGCACACCCGGCCGAGATGGCAGCGCAAACAAAAGCAAAAGGAATCCAGCGTTTCTTCATAAAAATACCTCTTTAATTAATATACTCTGCTTTGCTTAAAAAGCATCTTTTCTAGCATGACAAAACAAGGCGCGTCGAAGATACGAAACGCTTTCGAAGGCTATGAGTTGCTTAAAAGTGAGCTTTCCAAATCAAACAACAGATTACCCTTCGCTTTTCTATCTCGTGCGTCCTCTTTTATATGCTAAGCACGCAGGCACACGGGCAAAAAAAACATGGCCTGAAAATCGTTATATTTTTCGAATTTTTATCATTTTTCTTATGATTTTTGGATTTTTTGACGAGGAATAGCACGATTTGCTTTGAAAATATTGCAACGTGCTCTAACCGCCCACATTTTCTTTAAAGCGCTTACGTTGCCGTTATTTTTGAATTGTAAATAAAAAGGAGATTTTCCTTATGAAAAAGAAAAACATTGCTTTTTACGTTGGTGCGTTAGCTCTTTCCGCAGCCGCGATTACCGCGTTGTGTGTGCAGGCTGCTCCAACGCGCTTTTTCGCCGAAGATGGTGTCGTTTGGAAACACTATACTGGCGTGAAAGCGACAGCCCACAAAAAAGGCATTAAAGAATATTGGGTTAATTGTGAAACCCATGAGCATCAATTCTCTGCCCCGACGGGTGATGCGACCATCCAGGATATGGGCGTCCCGGCCGAATCGTTCATCAATGGCTTAGAATCGAACGACGATCGACTAATCGAAAAATACAAGAAGCTTATTGATTTTGAAGATTTCACTGTTGGGGAATCCGGAGATGCTAGCTTCTATTATTTCAATCGAAATGATTCCAAATACAAAATCGTTGCCGACGAGGGAGTAGATGGATCCAAAGCGCTTCAAATCACTACCACCAGAACAGACGGGAACCTTTATTCTTTCATTGATAAAGAATTCCTTAATGCGGTTTTTGCCAAGCCGGAAGTGGTATCCTTGTCTTTTGCGGCTAAAGCCAATTATGAAAGCGGGAATTTCGGTTATCGAGCCGGCAGTGCAGCCCGATATGAAAAGCACTCCAATTCGGTCGGGTATGGTTTGTTGACCGGGTATAAAACGTTCTATTTAACCCGAGAAATCTACAACCAAATGGTAACCAATAACGATTATCTTTTCCTTACGTTTACCACCAACGCCGACAACATTCCGACGGTCTATTTGGATAATTTTAGAGTTAGTTATCACAGTATCGGTGCCTACAACTTCATTTCGATGGAAAGTGGCTATCTAAATCCTGCTACCAACGCCTACTATATCCGCGACGGTTTAGCCGGCCAAGCGGATTTCCAAATCTCTTATAGTGCTGGCGTTGTTAGCGAAGTGGCTAGAGATTACAACATCCGTTCGGAAGGAATCGCCTCTCTATCTATTAATAAAGCGGCTAATGGAACCGTTAACGTCACATTCGGAGCCGCAGACTCGCAGCACTACAATGCAAGTAAATTACCGGATGAAGGCATCTTCTTCGATCTATATTGCGAAGGAACTTATAACGCTTCCTGGACTCGCCAAAGCGGTGAAGATTTAGTGTTCAAGCCCGGCACAATCACCGATGGCAACGGCAATATCATTTGGCACGATTTTGACCGAGTAAATAAGCCCGTAAAAGACCAAGGACACACGATTTCGGGTGGACAATGGGTTACTCTCTATGCGCCAAAAAGCACGATGAAAAATACATTGTTTTTGACCATTAGTGGCAGCACGACAAAGGTGTTCAATATCGACAACATTAGATTGGCTACCGGCGCATTGGAATCGTTTGAAAGCGCCCATACATTTGTTGGCGGAAAAGAAGACAATGTTTTGGCTGGCGCTGCCAGGGAAGCCGTTTCCGCATCCATAGGAACCGTTCCCGCTGTTAATAACTTGAGAAGTTATATCTTCATGACCGAATGGGGCAATGTGGCAAAGAACAACACCCCATCGGCAGAAATTAGCGATGAATATGCTTCTGATGGCGACTACAGCTTGAAAATCAACATGAACGGCACGAAGCCGCTAAGGATGAGCCCATCCTATGTGAACATGCTTTATATGCATGGCGGAACGGTGACGTTTGATGTTTACACGGAGGATATGCCAGACAATAGGCTATCGTTCACCACTCTTGGCGGCAACGTCAAAACCATCACCAAAGGTCAGTGGTCAACCGTCAGTTTGACGATCAACGACTTCATCAAAAACGGTTTATACGACGCCAACGGAAGATTCACGGAAAACGCTTTCGGCACCGGAACCATCTACGTCGACAACATTCGATATACCGCTGCCTAATCAGGCAACAACAATGCTTTAGAAGGCTGGGTTAACCCAGCCTTTTTTGCATCCTTGATTACCGCAAAACAATGAAAAGTGCAGTTTATGAAAATTATTATTGAAACGTGCACAAAAAATATATAAACAGGCAAAACATGACCGCGATTAATTATTAATAATTAAATAATCCTGTAAAGTTTGACATAGAGGAAACAACAAATAGGATAAATCATGTAATGATTGGCCTATAAAAACGAAATCAATCGGAGGCAAAACGATGAAAAAGATTTCAACCCTGGCTTTGTTGGCGGTTTCCGGCATGTTACTTTTGGCATCTTGCTCCAAAGAACCCGCCAAACCATCTACCTACGAATTAACTTTCCATCAAACGGCTGAAGGGGAAAACGAAGACTACGTGTTCGTCGTTACTCCGGGAATAACCCGCCAAACCGATGCCTGGGCAGTGGAACCTGATATCAATCCCAAAGAAGGCTATTCTGCGGTTTGGGGCGAATATAACGTCGAGGAAATGACCGCCGATTTAACCATTGAACCGGTTTATACCCCGATTCAATATAAGGCGTCCTTCTATCAAAGGGATACGGGCGATAAGCTTGGCGAATCCCTATTTACCGTGGAAGATACCGTCATTGCCAATATTCCTGCATTGCCAACCCTATTTGGTTATACCTACGCTTGGGAACCATATGCGATCGAAGCTCACGATATGTCCATCTATTGCGACAAGACCGCTAACGTTCATACGATCACCTTCTATTACGAAGATGAAGAAGGGAACGAAGTTGAATTAGGGACCGAGGAATTCACGATTGAGACCGAATCGGTCGAAGAACCCGCGATTCCAGCTAGGGAAGGATATGATTCCTATTGGCCAGAATATGATTTGACTTTGGACCAAGATATCGAGGTTGTCGCGCATTACGAGCTTCACCATTATTATGTCCAATTTGTTTTCGAAGGCAAAAACGTTGGTGATCCCGTTCCTTATGATGAAGGCGACACCTACGCTGACTTGATCAAACCGGAAGTCCCGGAAAAAACCGGATATACCGTCGCTTGGCCGACTTCGGTCGAACTCGCTAAAGCTGAGATTGCTGATCCTCAAGTCATTGAAGGCATCGCGACCGCCAACACCTATACCGTTAGCTACGAAGGAAGCGAAGAAACGACTTCGGTTACTTATGACGCTCCGTATGAATTGCTCTCCTCTGGCGATTTCTATGCCTGGTTTTATAACGGAGAAGAAATTGCTACTTCCGGCCAAAGATGGAACATCGCTGACGATGTTGAATTAACTCAAGAATTCAATTTCACGACCTACAAAGCCGTCGATTTCGAAGACGGATTAAACCGCATCATCACCATTGATAGCAACGTTACCTCGCTTGAAGTCGTTGATGAAGAAGGACTCCATGGTAGCAAAGCTCTCAAGGCCGTCTTCCCTAATGGCGATGGCTTCCTCAACATTAACAAAGACTACCTTGATTTGGTCTTTGGCGATCCCGAGGTCAAAGCACTTTCCTTCTACGCAAAGGGAACTTTGGAAACCAACAATTTCCGTCACATCACGGTCGATGCCTCCAAAGTTAACGGCAATAGCGACATCGTTTCTTGCTATGAACAAAACAATAACGGCTATGGCATTACCACGACCTACAAGCAGTTCTTCCTTCTTAGAGGCGTCTATGAGGAAATGGGCGATGACGATTGGGCGATCAAATACGGCGGACAGAACGGCCCGCACACCTTGTATTTGGATAAATTCCAAACCTCTAAATACGACTATTTCGACTTTGACACGGTTAACGGATTAGAAAACGGATGTGCCGACAATAACGTCGATGCTCAAAACAAAGAACATTTCTACCTCCGTAACCCGGTCACCAGGCAGGCCCAATTCCAGATCAATGCAGGCGACCCTGGAACCTTTGATAGCGCCAGACCGAGCTATGATATGAAAACCGAAGGCGAAAGATCCATCACCTTCCATAAAAATGGCGGCTATGTTTCTTTGGCCATCAAAGGCCAAAATGGCGGAAGCCCGACCATTCCTGACGAAGGCATCTTCTTTGACTATTACGCCGATTTCCATATCAACGGTTGGTTCTCTGGCGGTGGCGGAAACATCCTCGATGGCAAAAACGGCCGTATCGTCTCCCAGGAAAACGAATCTGTCAAAGGTGGGATTTGGCACACCTTCCATTTCACCAAAGATCAGATTGCTTCTGATGGAAGATTCCTCATCCTCCAAGGCTCGCCTACCGGCAACATCTATATCGATAACATCCGCTATGCCGATCCGTCCCTGACCCTAACAGAATCGTTCGAAGGCAATAAATACGTGACCAAATTTGGCGACTACACCAACGTCACGGATTACGATATCGCTAGCGAAAGCCAATCGAACGCAATCCGCGACGCCAATCCCGATTACATTTTCATCTTCGAATGGAATGGTTGCAATAGCGCCGCTATCACCAATGAAAGAGCTAGCGATGGCGGATATAGCTTGAAACTCGATCTTAAGGGCGTTCAGAATCCGGTCCGTGTCCTCCCTAGATTCCTTAAGCTCATGAGCGACACAAGCACCATCTCCTTCGATGTTTATACCGAAGATGTCGTCTTCCTCGATTCCCATTTCGATGCCGTGGAATTGGGCGTCTGGACGACGGTAACCTTCGCCAAATCGGAATTCGCGAAAGCGGATGCGAATCGCTTGTTCTCTGAAGAAAAATGGTGCGAAAAAGGCACCCTCTACATCGATAACATCGTCGTCGCTTTATAAACAACAAAGAATAAGGAGCGTTGAAATATGAAAAGAACGAAGAAACTCATCCCGTTAGTTGCCACTTTAGCGGTAATGGCCACAGCTGCGTGTGGCGGTGGAGGCATCGATAAAACCAAAACCAATATCTCTTTATGGGCCTTTAATGGTGGCGTCGGCAATCGCTGGTTAGAAAACGCGATGCGCAAATTCGAAACAATCCACGCCGCCGATTCTTATGAAGACGGCAAAACGGGGGTCGCTCTTACTTGGACAGGCAACACCGACTCCTCTGGAGCTTTGTCCACGATGAAAACGTCTTCTTATGCCGTTTATTTCACCGAAAAAGGCGACACCCCCTATACCTTAGCCAACAAAGGCCTTGCTTACGATTTGACCGATTTGATCAAAGGAAAAGCCTCTGAAAGCGAAAATAGAACCATCGAAGACAAGCTCGATGAGGACTACCGCACCGTATTGCAAGGAGAAGATGGTAAATACTATGCCCTCCCGCATTATGAATGGTATCCGGGTCTAACTTACGATATCTCCGCCTTTGACCGTCTTAATGCCTATTTTGCTGCAGAAGATGAAGAAGACGCCCAAGCCTATGTTTCGGAAGTCACAAACGATAACAGGACCTATCGTTTCGGAACTGGTAGATTCGTTGGCTCTTCAACGGCAAAGAAAAGTTGCGGCAACGATGGCATCTATGGAACCGAAGACGATGGCCTTCCTTCCTCCGTGCAAGAATTCCTCATTCTTTGCGCATATTTGAAATCAAATGGCCTCGCTCCTTTGGCAGTCACGGGAAACCATAGAGACTATAGCGCTTATCTATTGCAAGGCTTCTTGACCTCGTTGCTAGGAAAAGAAGGGATCCTCAATTTCTATGATTTCGATGGAACGATCAATGCATTAGATATTGATGCACAGGGTAACGTGGAATTAACCGGGGAAGATCTTTTCTCTGACGGCAGCGGCATCAAGGCCCCCAAGTTCACCGAAAAGACCGTCACGGAAGCAACGG
>CAMOEH010000106.1 GCA_946612055.1 uncultured Bacillota bacterium
CCGTAAAAACGGAGCCGCTTATCTAACCACCGGTCCATTAGCCGGTTCTTTGCTTTCGATGGACCAAGGCTTACGAAATATGAAAGAAGTGGCTGACCTCTCTCTAGTTGAACTGGCCAAAATCTCTTCGACCAATGCCGCGAAAGCCCTCCATTTCCACGACCGCGGCCTTCTTAAAGAAGGCTATTTGGCCGACGTTGTCCTTTTAGATGAAAAATTGTACGTGAAGAAAGTCTTCAAAGAAGGGAAGGAGGTTTATTCTCATGATTAAACCAATTTTGGAACCCGAATTCCGCCCAGCGATTTTGGAATTAAGGCAATTCTTTGCCGATGTTGCAAAGCAAGAGAAAAAACAGCACCTAGTCATCGCGGTGGAACGCGCGGATGGATGCGTTTATCGCAGAGAATTTGATATCTTTGCTGATGGGGTTGATGACGAAAGGAATTCGTTCATCGTCGAGCGATTCATCAAATCGATTTTGTGGGTCGTTGGCGGATGGAAGATCTATATCGCCGGAAGCCATGTCGTCTACCAAAATATCGCTTCCTATTACCAAGAAGGCGGCCTACGTGAATTTGATTATCATTTCATGGGCACCGTTTTTGAAAAAAAGATGGAAGTCGTTGAATGCGATTATTCCTCCATGCCCAAAGAAAAGGCTGAGCCATTACAAATCGGTGGCCATTTAAAGGGCAAGAGAATCGGCTTCGATGCCGGCGGAAGTGACATCAAGATCTCCGCTGTCGTTAATGGAGAAAGAATCTATTCCGAAGAAATCGTTTGGCTTCCAAAATTAAACGATCAAATCTCCTACCATTATGGTTTCATCGATAAGGCTTTTGAAATCGCCTTAGAGAAATTGGGAGGGGACGTGGATGCAATTGGCATCTCTACGGCTGGTGTCATCGTTGCCAATCGACCAATGGTTTCCTCAATCTTCATAAAGATTCCAAAAGAGGATTTCGAGCTTGTTAAAAATGCCTATATCAGTGGCGTCAAACGCTTAGAAAAGAAAGTTGGACACCCCATCCCGTTTGCCGTTGCTAATGATGGCGACGTCACTGCCTTGGCTGGGGCTTTGGATCTTCATGATAATTCGGTGCTTGGCATTGCCATGGGCACCAGCGAAGCCGTTGGCTATGTCGACGAGAAAGGCAATCTTCCCGGATGGTTTTCTGAACTTGCCTTCATGCCCGTTGATTTCAATAAAGGCGCGATGGTAGACGAATGGTCCCATGATTTCGGAGTTGGCTGCAAATACTTCAGCCAAGATGCGGTTATCAAACTTATGCCTAGAGCCGGCATTACCTGCGATGAAAATCTCACGCTAGCGGAGAAGCTGAAATTCGTTCAAAAGCTCCACGAAGAAGGCCATGAAGGCGCTCATCAAATCTTTGAAACGATTGGCGTTTATTTGGCCTATGCTCTTGCTTATTACGCCGAATTCTATCGCATCAAGCACGTCTTGCTACTTGGACGCGTGACCTCTGGAAAAGGAGGAGACACGATTTTAGAGGTTTGTAAACAAACCTTGAAGAAAGAATTCCCAGAATATGCTAACATCGATATCGGCATGCCAAGCGAATACATGAGGCGTGTTGGCCAATCCATTGCCGCCGCTTCTTTAGCGGAATAGATAGGAAATAAAAAATGAGAAAAGATTTTGGTGCAAAAACATGGTCCTACCCCCAAATGGTTATGATTTTGGGAACCTATGACGAAAATGGAACCCCGAATGCAATGAACGCAGCCTGGGGAGGAACTTACGATTACAATACCGTCTTCGTTAGTTTATCCGAGCATAAGACGACCGCGAACCTCCGCTTGAAAAAAGCATTCACAGTTTCCTTTGCAACCAAGGAAACGCTTATCCCTGCTGACTACGTTGGAATCGTTTCGGCAAATAAAGTTCCTAACAAAGTAGAGAAAGCGGGCTTGCATGCCATCAAAGCAAGCAAGGTCGATGCTCCTTTGTTTGAAGAATTCCCGTTGGCATTAGAATGCGAAGTCGTTTCTTTTGAAGATGGGTCGTTAATCGGAAAGATCGTTAATGTCTCTGCTGATGAATCCATCTTAACCGATGGGAAAGTAGACACCGACAAACTTCACGCCATTATTTTTGATGGTATCAACAACAAATACCGCATTATTGGCGAAGCGGTCGGTAATGCTTTCGCCGATGGGAAAAAGATTCAATAATCCATGCACGGGTTCTCTTATTTAAAACCGTTGAACGCGTTAGATTCAGCTTCCTGGATCTGGAAAAAAGGCGAATCGACGCCCGATGAATACGCAACATTCGTTTTTGATGTAGAGA
Source organism: uncultured Bacillota bacterium (assembly GCA_946612055.1). The sequence continues at coordinate 2,319 of CAMOEH010000106.1, forward strand.
CAGAAAAAGGCGAATGTTCATTCGCGATATCTTCCGATAGCGATTACGCTCTCTACATTGATGAAAAGCTCGTCGCTTTTTCTCAATATCCATGCTTCGAACATTCTCCCGTTGGAGATTTGATCTCGTTCTTTTTAGAAAAAGGGTCACACCAATTCCGGATTGAAGCTTATTATCTCGGCTCTTCTAATTTTTCCAGCTATTCCAAAGGGAAAGCGGGAATTATTTTTTCCTTATGGCAAAACGGAAAAGAGATTTTGCATAGCAACGAGAAGATCCTTTCTTGCTTAAATGCCCATTATGCCCACGGAAAACAATTAATCATCACTCCTCAACTTGGATACCGTTTCTTCTATGACGCGACAGCCAAGGATTTGCCGTTTTCAGAAAGCCAAATTGTTGATAAACCAAAAGATATCGCTTTAAGGCCTAACAGGAAGTGCACTCTCGCGCCGCGTTCTGACATTCGCCTCATCAAAAAAGAGGGCTCTCGTTATCTATTCGATTTAAGCAAAGAAACGGTTGGTCTTTTAGATCTAGATTTTTCTAGCCCAAAACAAAAAATTGAAATTCGTTATGCCGAACACCTAGTTGATGGCGATTTGGTTTACCAAATTGGCAACCGGGATTTCTCTTTTGAATATTTAGCCAAGAAAGGGGATAACAAATTTCTTCATCCCTTCCGTCGTTTAGGGCTTCGGTATCTAGAAATTATCGCGGAGAAAGAAATCGAGATTGCTTATATCGGCATCCGTTCGGTGGATTATCCTTTCGTTGAAATCCCTTACTCCATCAAGGATCCGCTTAGGCAAAAAATATACGATACGTGCATTCAAACTTTGCGTTGCTGCTACCATGAGCATTATGAAGATTGCCCGTGGCGAGAACAATCTTTATATGTTTTGGACAGTCGTAACCAGATGCTTTGTGGGTATTATGTTTTCGAAGGATTTGAATTTGCTAGACACAATATCTTATTGCTTTCTAAAAGTTTAAATAAAGAAACCGGATTATTATCTTTA
>CAMOEH010000107.1 GCA_946612055.1 uncultured Bacillota bacterium
CGTCCATCGGTATCGCAAGTGGCTTCTATCCCTTCCACCAATTCACCATAAGAATGGCCTTTGGCGGGTATTACAAGATCTTCCCAACTCACGGGGTTCTTGTTTTCGTCGAGGTATTTATCGCATTCTTCGCAATGATAGTAGGCTTCATGGCCGTCTTCTTCGCAGGTTGGCTCTACCTTTTCAACGAGATCCCCGAAGTGAGTAGAGATTGGGATAATCAAAGCTTCATATGTCGTTTCGATTTGATCTTCGGTGAAATATTTTTGGCAATCGAGGCATTGGTAATACGCTTCGTGGCCGTCTTCTTCGCAATTCGGTTCGACTTTAGGAACCAAAGAACCAAATCGATGCGTTCCTAGTTCTCCATAAGGCTCGCCACAAACATCGCAGATCGCTTGATGCTCGCAAGTCGCACTCCCGCCTTCGTGGGGAGCAAGTTCAAAAATTTCATCGCACCCTTCGCATGTCTTCCAGTGATTGTGCTCATCATGAGAATAGGTTTCGCTGATGACGTGCGTGTGTTCGAGCTTATCGATGACTTCTTCTTTGGTCGCGCCACAAATCTCACAGGTATAAACCTTTAAGCCTGTACTATGTTCAGTTGGAGCAACGGTTTCTTCGCCCTCGTTCCAAACGTGTGGCGCTTTGTCTTTGACGAACTTGACCGAAGGATCTTCATTTTCGTGCCAATGGTAATCTTCATCATATGACCATTCGCTCTTCCATGGGGATTGGCTCGAAGTCGATGTTTCTTCTGTCGACTTCGATTCTGCTTGCCCGCCACAAGAGCAAAGCACTCCTGCTAATAAAAGTAGGGATAACGTGACTGAGATTTTCGATTTTTTCATGGCGATTTCCTCCAAAGAAATAGTTGCAAGGCGGCATGGCTTTGCCATCTAAAGCAAATGGCAAGGCGATGCCCCTAGGCAGGTCCCCTGCCGCCAAAAAGATGACGGCAGGGAAACCTGATAAGGCTTAAGCTGCAGTAATGGTGCTGCTGCTTCCAAATAAGGAAGCCGGGGTAGCGCCATTGACAGTGCCGGTATTGGTGCAACCACTATAGGTGCCAGCGACGAGACCGCCGATAGCGCCTACGTTAGTGGTGTTGTTGCCCTTAACAGCACCCGTATTCGAGCAGCCAGTGATGGTGAAGGTAATAGATTTTGCCCAAGTTGGGGTCGCGCCATAGACACCACCGCAAAGGGTTGTACCAGTGACTTTTCCGTTATTAACGCAATTGGTCAAGGTATGGGCTTTGTTGGCAGTAACGGCAGCCCCAGCAACGCCACCGACATAAGTGGCAGTAGAGGTAAGGTCGCCGTTATTAATGCAGCCAGACATTGTGATGGCACCAGTGCGGATCGTGCCGATGACGCCACCGGCCCAACCACTCGCAGTGATAGTGCCGTTATTCACGCAGTCGGTGATAGTTCCATAGCCATCTCCAACTACGCCTCCAACGGTTCCAGCGTTCATGGCTGCATAGTTTGTCGAGGAGGCAACCGTGCCATTAACAATCTGGCCAACCACGCCGCCAACATATTTGGCAGCTTGGACGGTGCCATAGTTTTCGCATCCTTCAACACGGGCGATCAAACGTCCAACGATGCCACCGCAGTCAAGGTTTTCGTCGGTGCTAGAAGAACTAATCGCGCCGAAGTTAGTGGAATTGAGGATTACAGCGCCTGCGTGAGTCGTATTACCAGCAATGCCGCCGACATTAACTCCAGTTGCAGTAACGGTTGCGAAGTTATAAACGTTCGCAACGTTTTTGCTGTTGGTCTGACCAACTAAGGCGCCAACCATCGTCGTGCCTTCCACGCTTCCATCAAGAGCAAGATTCTTAATCGAAGCAGCGTTGGCAAGCGTCGGGAAGAGGCCAATCGTGCCGCCATCGTGGGCAGCATTAGCGCTCGTTAGGTGCATGCCAAGGACGTAATTGCCTTTGGCGTCGAAGTTGCCGGCGAAGGAATTGCTCCAACCACCAACGGTGAGAGCGTGGCCATCGAGATCAACGCTCTTATTCATCTCCACGTATTGATCAGCATAGGTCGTGCCAGCATTAACCTGGGCTGCAAAATAAGCGAAATCAGCAGCGGAAGAGATGACATAGGGTTGAGCCGCAGTGCCCGCGCCTTCTAGCGAGGTGCTGACATCAGAGCCATTCCAGACGCTGACAAGGCGAGCGCCACCAAATTGGTTCATATCGGCGCGGACGCCATTCGAAGCAACGCCTTCTTTCCAGGTCAACTCGTTCTTGCGGGAGCCGCTCTTATAAGAAGCGAAGTCGCCTTCAGTAACATTGGAACGAGTTCCGCCATTGTCGGTGCCAGCGATAGCACCAACAAGTCCTTTAGTACCAGTAGCGGTAACGAAGCCAAACTCTTGGACATTGCTGAGGTTGACTTTACCAAGCCCGAGGATTCCACCGACGTTGCCTTGGCCGGTGACAGCGCCGAAGTTAGCAGAATCGCTAATGGTGCTTGCGTTCGCAGAACGGCCAATTAAGCCACCAACCTCAATGTCTTCGGTTGATGCCGAGAAAGTCGATGTCACGGTACCAAAGTTGGCAGAATTGCGAATAGTCGATCCTGCACCTAAAGCGTTGCCGATGAAGCCACCAACATACCAAGAACTGCTGTTAACGGTCGCAAAGTTATAGCAGTTTTCAATGGTGGTTGGGTTAGCCATACCAACAAAGGCACCAGCAGAATTTTTGCCCGCAGCAGTAACCGTGCCATCCAAAACAAGGTTACGGATGACTGATCCGGCACCCACCGTACGGAATAAGCCAACGGCATTGGCGTTTCCATCCACGGTCCCCGTGAAGGTGATATTGTCATTTAAGATGGCGTTATGGCCGCCATCAAAGGTTCCAGCAAAGCTCTTTTGGTAACCCGCAAGGAAGAGGGTATTTCCGTTCACATCGACCGAAGTCGTCATCTTAACGACTTTGCCGGAATAGGTGTTTCCGCCAAAGACGGTGTCGCTGAAGTAAGCGAGATCTTTCGCGGATTGGATGAGATACGGGCTTTCCGCCGTGCCAGCGCCTTCTAAAGAGGTGCTGCGAGAAGAGCCGTCCCAAATCGAAACGGTTCTGCTGATGCCAACAGAGCTCGTATCAACGCGGATGCCATCAACCGGGGTTCCGATTTCCCAAACGACGAAATCTTTTTCGGAGGCATCGTGGCAACGAGAGCATTCTTTCCAGTGGTAAACACCATCATGAACATCTTCATAGAGGTGCCCGCCTTGGAGGACGAGAGCTTCCCAAGTGGTAGGAACCTTCTCTTCGGTGAAATAGGTGTCACATTCTTCGCAATAGTAATAAGCGAGGTGGCCATCGCCATCACAGGTAGCAGCCACTTCCTCCACTAAGGTTCCATAATCATGAACAGCGTGTTCGCAATTATAGTGGAGCGTGATTTTGGTAAAGCGAAGGGTATCCGCAGCGCCGCCAAGCTTCAAACGGCGATAACTAGTTTGCGGCAATTCGATGTAATCGCTAGCAGCGTCTCCAGTTGCGATCGTGGCATAGCCATCATCGCCAGAGACGACTTCTCCACCGCTATTTAAGAGATAAACAAAGGATTCTCCGGTGGCTTTTTTGTTGGTGATGGTAACGGCGTAATATCCCGCGCCACGATAGCCAAGATAGGAATCGCTATCGGTAGAGGCGGGCGAGGTGGAATATAGGGACGAGGTGGCCCCAAAAACGGCATAACGCAAACCACCGATAGTTTCGAAGGTTACGTTTTCGACTTTCCAGGGGTCATATTTCCCCGCGAGGAAAGAGCCGTCGCCGCTAGTGGCGGCTTCTAACTCTTCGGCCGAGATTTCTAATGTTCTTGCGGTGTTTTCATCACCACGGATGCTTTGGGCGAAGCGAGGAGCCATCACTCCGGCAACGACCATGCCAGCAAGAGCAAAAGAACTTAGTAAGGCCAAAGGCAGCATTTTTGTTGTTCTTTTCATGTTCTTTTTTTCCTTTCTTTTTTATGAATTTCTGATGAGGGGAAGCTTGGAGGGTTTTAGAGATTTCATGTGCACATCGATTTCTCCTTTCTTGTTATCTTTTTTTCGTTGCCTATTTTTGGAAGATCTTCTTGAGTTTGCTCAAGTCAACCTTTGGTTGATGGTTTGCATCAAGGAAGCCGTTTACTTCCTGTTGAACGTCGGTGAGTTGGGTATAGCAATAGCCTTGGAATGGCGCTTTCTTGATCTCGGCGATGAGCTTATCTAGACGGATCAAAAGCTCTTCTTCGCCAGCCGCGGCGTTGTTATATCCCCAGCATCCGCTATCCAAGCTGGATTTAAGGGAGATACCACCGAATTCGGACATGATGAGGGGTTGGTTATGGTATTTTTCTCCGTTAGCGAAAACAGGCCTAAAGGTCTGGAAGGCCGTTTCGACTTTCTCTTTGGCGTAACGAGAAGCAAACTCAACGCCATCAAAGGAATAATCGTGGATGGAGATGACATCCGATTCGGTCAAATTCTCCCAGCCATCATTGGTCGAAACCAAACGGCTGTTATCGAGAGCTTTCGTTAGGTAATACGTTGATTTCGCAAGGCTTTGCTGACTAACGTCGGTCGCGATTTTGCGCACGCCCCAACTTTCGTTGAAGGGGACATAGACGATGACGCTAGAGAATTTCGATGCCAATTTCACCGCTTCCACCCATTGGGAAGAAAGCAAGGTCGCTTCTTCGCGGCAGAAATTATAGGCCGAGGGCATCTCACACCACGTCAAGAAGCCGAGTTCATCCGCGAAATAGTAATAATAAGGGTTCTCAATCTTTTGATGCTTTCTCGCACCATTGAAGCCCATCTCTTTGGCTAAATAAATATCGTTACGTAACGCATCAATGCTTGGCGCGGTTAAGCCAGAATCCTGCCAATATCCTTGATCGAGAACGAGGCGTTGATAGACGATTTTGTTATTAAGAAGAATTGTTCCGTCTTTCGAAATGGAGATTTTTCTCATGCCTAGGTGAGTATGGAACTTATCGACCTCTTTCCCATCGGCAAGAAGAACGAATTCCAAATCATAAAGATAAGGATGTTCTGGCGACCAGAAGGTATCTTCATCTACGAAATTGCTTTCCATGAAGCAGACGCGATAACGCGTATGCCTGCCATCAAGAGAGACCATCTCTTCTTTGACGAGTTTGCCATCATGGCTAGCCCGGATGATCGCTTTATCCGCCAATCCTTTCATGGTCACAATCTCGCCAAAGAAAGAATTGGTGTCTATATCTGGGGTAATCGAATAATCATCAAAATAATCTTCCCCTGCTTCATCGATGAAGACGCTTTGCCAAATGCCGCTATTGGGGGTATACCAGCAGCTAAAGGGTTTACCAGTCCAGGATTGCTTGCCTCGAGGAAGGCTTGGATCCAAAGGAGCATAGCAGCGAACAACGATGACGTTATTGCCGACCTTCGCAAATGGGGCGATATCCGTTACAAAAGCAGAGAAACTGCCAATATGGTGAGCAACATGATGACCATTGACCCAAACATCGGCTTCATAGCAGACGGCATTAAATCCTAGAAGCAAAGACGGGGTGACTTTCGTCAAATTGACTTCCTTTTTATACCAGATGACATCGCGATGTTCTTTTTCACCGATGAGGCTATCTTTGTATTCGTAAGAGAAGGGAACGCGGATTTTTCTATCCCATGGCCCTTTTCCTTCGCTCATGCCTTCTTTTTCCAAGATGCGGCCTTCATCGAAAGCGAAATCCCAAACTCCATCTAATAGAAGGAATTTCTCTCTTTGGAAATGAGCACGCGGGTGTCGAGTTTTTTGTTCCATAAAATACTCCTTATGCATTTCTAATTAACATGGTTCCGTCTTGCTTTAAGATGGGGTGGGTAGATGCATCATCCCAAATCACCCCATGATCGGTATAAGTGCTTAAAATCGTCGTCCCATAATGGGTCGCGTTTTGTAAGCCGATCGCAATCGAGACATTGTCCAAAGCCTCTTCTTTGCTTAAACCAAGCAATTCATAGGTGACGAGCATATCGATTTGATAGCCGTCATATCCGTCGTGGTTTGACCGATATTTCAAATCGGAGGAATAGCTAAATAACGAAGTTGATGGCCACGTGCGTGTATATTTGTTCGTTGTGGCACTGCCTTTTTGGATGAAAGCATCCCCGATAGCAGGAACGGCAATCTTATAGGTGTTATCAAGAAGGGTTTTTTCTTCGTCGATACGCTTGCTGATAATGAAGGAGACGTTATCGCGGTAGAGCTCGCTTTCCGCAATATCGAACCCGCAAACGACGCGATCATCCACCATCACTTTCATACGAATTCCCGTCTCTTCGTAACTCATATACCAGAATGACTTTGCCCGAAGGTCAGCTAAGCAAGAAACTTGCCATTCCGTGTCCTTGAAGACATATTCGAATTCGGAAGTGATGTGCGCTTCTCCTTCAATCATTAAGAAGCTGTTCCCGCGGATTTTCGCCCCGTTGACATAGAAGCTAGAAAGGATGTAATTGCCTTTGCATTCATAATCGATGACGACGGTTTCCCCAACTGCATAAGAGGATTTCTCGGTCGAAATCACCGCGAAAGGAGATGGGGCGATCGAAACGTTATAAGTAACGACATCTTCATGAATTTTCCTTAACGAAACATCAACATAGGCATCTTGATTTGGCATAACGAAGGTCGTGTTCAATAACGGCTCGTTATTCACGATGACCTTTTCCAAAGCGTAGTCGGGGTGGATATTCGTTACATACACCTCAACTTCTTCTCCTTTTTTCGCGGAGGTTTTGGAAGTAGAAATCGAACAATAATCGTTATTAGCGACGATGATGTCGTGGTCCATCAAAACTTCGCTTTGAGAAGAGCTTTCTTCCGATCCACAAGAAATGAGGCAAGAAGAGAAGAATAGCAAAAGAGGAAGAAGGCGTTTAGTCATTGGCTTGCCCTCCTTTGTATTCGGCTTTGAGCTCTCCGTTAGGTTCGTAATAAACGGAAGAGAGAATATCCGTATGTCCTTTGAAGGAATACGTGAATTGATTTTGGATGTTATAAAGCTCGCCCGAAGTCGTGCAGACATAGTTGACATAGACTTGCTGATTGAGCTCATCAAAGTTCAACAAAGCAACCAAAGAAGCAGCGCCTCCATACAAGATGCCTTGGGCGTCGATGAGCATGCAGGTGATCGTGTTGCCATAATCACCGACGTCAGTGCGAACGACGATGTCGTCATAAGGAACGTGGCCGTTGAAAACCATGAAGACGTTTTTGTGCTTGCGAATGACCTGGTTCCACATGTCATCGGCGTCAACGATGTTGTTGTAATTAGCAAAGCCGCAGGAGGTGGCTCGAGCCGGCTTCCCGCCAGCAAGGCGCTCCCCGTCTCCGCCAATATAGGCGTGGGTATAGACAATAACGCGGTGATCTTGGAAGCGAGGCTCGCTTAAGACCCCGTCGGCCCAGGAAAGCACTTCGGGTGTAGAGCCAAATTCCATGGAAATAACGAGGTATTTGACTCCCGTGGTTTCAAAGGTGTAGTAGGCGTTTTGCGTTTGCCCTTCTTCATATAGCCCGCCAAACCATGAGAAAGAAGAAATCTCTTCCGCGGTGAAATAACGGTTGTAATTAGTTAAAGCCCGGGATTTGGAGCAATTGTCATCATAATCATGGTTGCCAGGGGTCGTAACCCAACGCACGCCTGCCTCGGTTAAGTTGTTAAAGACGTTTTTGATTGCAGGAAGCTCGAAATCCCATTGCAGCGATCCATCAGCGTTATCGCCAACGCAGATTGCCATCTCGATGTTGTAATCATCTTTCTTGGAGATGATGTAATCGCTGATGGTCGCAAGGTTGGCTTGGAGCCAGTGGGTCATAATCTGCGGATCGGGAATGATAAATAGACCGTAGTCTTGGGGTGCATAAAGATCATCGCGATAGAAATAATCGTTGCTACGGATTGTGGCATTGTTTTCATAGCGCGATTTGTCGGTAGCACCTTGGCAATTGAATGAGAAATCAGCACTGAAAAGCAGGTCTTCGCGTGTTGTTCCGGTGATTTCGTCTTCTTTGCGGTAATCTCGGGCAATTTCTGAGGAAGTTAAAGAGGAATGGTATGCGGCAACACTAGCGATTTCGCCTTTGAACGCTTTTTTATGGTCGTGCCAATTGGACCAATCACCGCCAACAATGAAACGGAAATCGCTAATGGCGTCAGTGGTCGATTTGTTTTGTTCTTCTTGAAGCGCTCCATTGATATAGAGACGGAAAGAAGAGGAAGAAGGATTACGAACAACGGCCACGTGCGTCCATTTTTCAACGGGGATGGCATAGGTAGCAAAGGTCAAATTGGCTTGTCCCCGATTCCATTGAAGGGTGATTTGACGGTTTGTATTCACCTCAAGGCGAACAGGGTTATAGTTGTAATATTCGTAATTGCTGAAGATGATGCCGCCGGGTTCGTCTTTGCTCAAAGGCCCCATTCTCACCCAAGCTTCGATCGTGTTAGGAGAGGAACGGAATTTCTTCTCTAATTCGTAGGTATAAACGCCGCTAGTGAAATCCGCGCCAATATAATTCTCGTCCACGACGGGATTATCTTCGGCTTTGATCTCTGCTTTCATCGGAAGCGAGCAAGAAGAAAGCAACATTAACGGCAACAAAGAAATTAGAATCGTTTTCTTCATAATGCCCCTCCTTCTTTTTGATTCAAAAGGCCAATTAATTCCTCCATCTCTTCGAAGGAAATTTTTAAATCCTCGTCCCCAATCAAAACGCGCAGAGCTTTTTCATTGATCCAAGGGAAACGAGATTCGAAGTCAGCGACATCGATTCCTTTAGAAGCAGCAAATTGATAAAAGACTTTGTTTCCGCGTAAAACGGATGCGGGCGAATTCAAACTGATTTGAGTCGGATAAGGAAGCGATTTTAAAGCAACGGGCTCTTTCTTTTCTTGGAAGGGCACTCCTTCTAAAGAAAGGGAAAGGACTTCGATGACGTCGTGGACGTTCTTAGCTATATAGAATTGATATTCGCCTTCTTCTAATTGGAAGCTATCGCTTTCTTCTTGATAACTCTTTAACGCGGAAAGCGAAATCTCCACACAGCATTCTTTTTCCGACTTCGCGGGTACGAAGATCTTCTTAAAGCCCTTCAATTCTTTCTTGGGGCGGTAAATCGATGATCTTTCTTTTCCAACATAGATTTGGATGACATCTTCCCCGTCTCTAGCAGAATCGTTAGAAACCGTTACATAAACGCGGATGACATCTTCATCTCGTTTTAGATGAATATTTCGATAAGAGAAAGACGAATAACTTAGGCCAAAGCCAAAGGGCAACGTAACCCCATCATCATGGAGATCATAATATCGATAACCAACATAGATATCGTCGGTATAAAGGGTCTGATAGACGTCCTTTTTAAGATGCTCAGCATTATGGGGGTTGGCTAAGATGGAAGAAATCCAAGTTTCTGGTAAACGTCCGCTTGGATTATGGATGCCATAGATATTACGGAATAAGGCTTCTGCTTGTCCTTCTCCAGCTAGATAAGTGATCACCATGGCCTTAGAAGCCCCGATGATATCTTTGATATCAACAACGCTTCCCGTCGTGAGGATAACGCCAAAAACCTTGAAGACCTCCCCTGCCAAGTCGATCATTTCTTTTTGAGCCGAGCTCAACGAAATGGTGGAACGATCAAATCCTTCGGATTCGTCGAATTGATATTGGCCGAGGAAGAGGAGAACTTTATCAAATTTGCCTTGATAGGCAAGAAGGTCTTCTTTGGTGATTTGAAGCCCATTTTCGTTGAAGCATTCCAGGAATTCGTAATGGAATCCTCCGCGATTTAAAGCATCGAGGAACGTATCCTTTTGATAAGCATTAACAAACCCGGATCCGTTGCCAACGAAGCGAGAATGGTTAGCAAAATAACCAAGAACAAGAACTTTGTCTTCTTTTCGTAACGGCAAATAATGGTCTTCGTTTTTCACCAAAACCATGGTTTGTTCGGCTAAAGAAACCGCCTTGGAATGGAGGGCATTCAAATCGAGATCTTCTTTACGCTTGCTTCCTTTGAACTTTTTGATGGATGCGTAAAGGACATCGTCGTCATGACGGAGATCTTCGTCATCAAAAGTCTTTTGATAGCCGCGATCGATATATTCATTCGACATCTTGGTTTTTGGCATTTCCAGGCTAATACCGTTCTTCAAGGCTTTGCCTTTATCGGAGATGCCACACCAATCCGACATGATGAGGCCGGAGAAACCAAATTCTCCCCTTAATTTCTTTTGAATCAAATAAGGAGATTCATTCACGTATTCGCCATTGACGCGGTTATAAGAAGTCATGATGGCCGTCGGCTTAGAACGCTGCAAAGCAATTTGGAAGGAGCGGAGATAAATCTCATTCAAAGCCCGTTTGGAGACGATGCTTGAATTGATGGTCCTCGCGAATTCTTGGGAGTTGCAGGCATAATGCTTTAAGCACGCCCCTACTCCGTGTTCTTCTAAGCCATTGACATAAGAGGCAGCCAAAACGCCGGTTAAGAAAGGATCTTCGGAGAAATATTCAAAATTCCGTCCGCACAAAACATATTTTTTGATGTTGATGCCAGGGGCTAACAAGATGTTGGCTCCATGGGCAAGGCATTCTTGAGCAATTGAGGAAGAAGAACCATAAGCGACATCAGGATCAAAAGAAGCAGCCAGTGCACTAGGCGTAGGCAAGCACACCGTTTGGATCAAATCTTGTTGATGAGTGAAATCGTTATCCTTGGGTTTGCGGAGGCCACTAGGACCATCGTTTAAAACCACAAGGTTGTCCTTGTCTTGGAAAGAAGCAATCTCCCAAGCGGAGAGCCCAGTCAAATAACGATATCGTTCATAACGCTCTTCTTTGTCCATAGCCCCTCCTTTCTTATGCAAGATCCTCCAAGCCGAAATAAAGCTCAGGCTGGTTTTCCAAATGGTCGCCAATAGCAGAGCCGCCTTTATAGGCATAATTAACGGAGGAATTTCTAACCCCATCCGTCATGGAGATATCATCGTAGGCAAACATCAGTTTGATGGCAGAAGGATCGACGATTCCCAAATCTTCAAAAGATAGGTAAAGTTCGGCAATTAGATTGGATGAGCCTTTGCCGTCGTTAACGATGCCGTTGGTTTTGACTCCATATAAGGCATCATCCATCTTTTTGCGGTAGACGAGGTTATTACGGAGAAGTTCGTTGTCCGCGCTATCTAACGTGGTTCCTTCAGGATAAACGCGAAGGAGGCTAGCGGAAGATAAGGCAATCGTTTTGTAGCCTTCTCCTGTCGAAAGATAGACACGGATGTCGTCGTTATTGCCTTTTTGGCCCATGTCGCCACTATGCCAATTCTCGCCATCGGTATAGATGTCTTCGTCTTTGATATCAAAGCCGAAATAGATGCCTTCTTCATTATGACGGACGTAGATGTTGCCATTGCCCTCAAAGAAGGATAAAGGCGTCTCCCCTTTGTATTCACTTAGATTCTTATCGACATAGGAAACATTGTTTTTGACGTTAACCGAAATGGGATATTGATTATTTTTGCCAACAGGGGTCGCGGAAATCGTTTGTTCCCCTAATTGGTTTTCGTTATAGGACGAATAATTGACTTTCACGTATCCGTCTTTGCCGTTAGTGAAATCAGCTTCAACATAAGTTGGAAGTTCAACTTTCGCGCCAAAAGGAACATCGAAAGAATCCACATCAAGGTGATCGATTTGGCGAACATCGTTTTTGCCACCTAGAAGCTCTGCCACAATACGTTGGCCAAGGATATCATTGCTTTCCGCGTTGAAATGCCATGGCTCAAAGGTGTTGGTATATAAATCGCTAGTCGAAATAAAGGAGGCGTGTGCGGAAGAGCCGGCTTTTTGCTGCGCTTCTCTCAATTTATTTGCATACATCGCACTATTGGTGAGCGCTTCGGTAACGACGACCGGAAGATTGCTATTGCCAGCATAGGAGCGGAAATCATCAACGAAATGAACTAATGCTTTCTCATAGATCTCCATATTGGGAGCGAATTTGGCATCTTGTTCCCCATGGACAAAGGCTAGTCCATCGATGACGGAACGATATCCATAATCGGAGAGCATAGAAACCGTGTTATCAATAAGCTCATAGAGATTGTGAGTTAAAGGACCCGTGCCTTCGTTTTGCTGTGAAAGATCAAGAGAAGATGCAATCTCGGGATCGGAAACGGAGGAAGCAGAATACCAATGGTTCAAGAGCGTGGATCCGCTAGCCGTATATTTGACGATGACCGATTTATAGAGGGCATTTCCTTTGGGATAGAAGCTTTCTAATGTCTTCCCCATGCCGATTTCTGGCCCACATTCGCTTGGATAATCGCCAAAGCCAGGACCAAGAGGGTTAATGACCACATCATCGGAAATGGAGGTAGGGATGTTATCAAGTCGATCCATGGTCAAGCCATCGGCAATGATATCGACGTCTTCGTTTTCTTGACGGTCATCGTCATTTAGATCCGCGACCAAAGCCTTTCCTCTAGCCCCGGATTGCCCAGCAAGGATAATGAGGTGGACGGTATCTTCCTCCGAATAACTGGTGCTCGTAGATTCTTTGTTGCCGCAAGAGAAAAGAGTCGGAAGAAGAAGAGCAGACGATAGAAGCAAGATGTTCTTTTTCATAACTATTTTCCCAATATGGCGATCTCGTTGATCTGACCACCCTCGAACAAATCGAAGCAAAAGGTGACTTTTTTAGCTTTAAATGGCTTGGTGATATCGACCGTAATTGCGCTATGAGGGAAGATGAATTCCGTCTCTTCGTTTAAATAGCTCGCGAAAGAGAATTGCGGGTAGGTAACCGCGTTCCCGCTTTGGAAATCCACGTATTTCCCCCCGCCGATCGCGTGATCGTAATAAGAGCTGTTATAGATAGCAAAACCACCGATTTCGTATTCTTTATCGAAGGTCATTTCGATATAGGAATAACCTTTGCCAAGCCCTACTTCTTGGCTTTCGTGCTCCAAGTTATAGCTGCGAACGTCATAAAGATCATTCACGGCTTTCACGTTTGTGACATTTTTCGAAACGACGGTTGCGTTTTCCGCGATGTTCTTATAGCCAGAAATCGCTTCGGGCAAACGCTGGATGGAATAAGTTGGCCCAACGGCAAAGGGGACGCCATCCTCATCGAAATTAAGGTAATCGAAAGCAAAATAACGAGGCGTCCATTTCATTTCGTTATTCCAGTTACGGTTTTGATGGGCATGATAGCCAATCATCCATTGGTCGCCACAACGGAAGAAGCAATGATGGCCAGTCCCGGAAGCAAATCCGCTCCACTGCTGATAGAGATCGGAATCGCTAGAAGAAGGACCAGGATAGCCAAGCAATAAATTGGTCCAGCTTTCGCCACGGACATAGGGCTTCTCAAATTCGCCTAAGGGAGAATTGCCGATGGCGTAGCATACGTCATAATATTTGTTCCAGCATCCGTTGACGGAATAGGTCAAATAATATTTGCCTTTGTTTTTGATCATGAACGGCCCTTCGGTAATGGGATGGGAGCCGCGAAGCCTTTCCCACGTCAATGGGAAATCGATGTTGTCCGAGGTGGAAATCGCCCCTGGTTCGACAAGGACTTTATAAGTAGACATGTCAATCTGATAAGGATTGATCATTCTGGCCCCGACGATGTAATGGGAACTAAGGCCGGTAACGCTGTAATAGATGTAGCGTTCTCCATCATCGTCAGTAAAGACGGTGGCGTCTAGAACGTTATAGTTGGGGTTAAAATCGGTGAAAACAGGCGCATCAATTCCATTGACTGCATCATTGACCAAAGGTTCATAGGGGCCTTCGATCGAGGTGGAGATGGCTACGCTATTGCGGCGGATGTTGTTTTCATCCAAGGCGCTGTAATACATGTAATAGACGCCGTCGAATAAATAGATTTCCGGAGCATAGACCTTTGGAGCAGTGTCGTTTTCCCAGCCATCAAAATTCAAAGGCTGGAAAATCGATGTATGGAGTCGATAAGTGGTGAAATCTTCCGTGACATACATATCCACTTCGGTGCTGCTTCTATCGCTAGTCCCGACGATGTAATAACGATTGTTTTCAGTAAAAACGAAGGGGTCGGGAAGAGGAACGTCTTTAAGTTCGTTGACATACCATTTCGATTTGTCATAGGAAAGTTTTCCATCTTCATAAGTGGTCGAATGGTCAATATAATCAACCCCTTCAACGAGTTTGGAATCAACGTTCGGGCTAAAA
>CAMOEH010000108.1 GCA_946612055.1 uncultured Bacillota bacterium
CCAACCAGCATCAAGTCTTTGGCATATTCCACGGCTATTTCTTAATTAATGGCAAGCAGATCCTCATCGAGGATGTGCCGGGATTTGCCGAGAAAGTTCATAACCGTTGGTAGAAAAAGAAACCGAAATCGCCGATTAGAGTTTTTTCTTGTAGCCTTTTTGCGGAAAAACCCGTAAAATACCATTTTGTAAGCGCTTTTATTAAAAGAAACCGTACAGGAGGAAAACTTTTATGAAGCAAAAACTCGGAGCGACCTTTAAAGGCAACAAAGTTCCGAAGCTCACGAAATTCTTGTTCCCGTTCTCGGGCATTTTCCGTGACGCTTGCTACGCCTTGGTTGGGTCATTCTTGCTCCAATACGCGATGAATTCGGGCGTTCTCAATAACGATTCCGCAATCGCGTCGAAGCAATTCGGGGTCATCACGATCGCGATGATGATCGCCCTCGTCTGGGATGGCATCAACGACCCGATCATGGGATTCATCGTTGAGAAAGTCCATTTCAAGCTTGGGAAATTCAAACCCTGGATTTTGATCGGGGCTATCGGTAACGTCATTGCCGTTATCTGCATGTTCCTTATCCGTCCGGGCGATCCTTCCTCGGCTAGCTATGGCTGGGCCTTTGTTGGTCTCATGATCGCCTTCTATTTCCTATGGGACCTCTTCTTCACGATGAACGATATCGGCTATTGGTCGATGCTTCCTTCGTTAACTAATGACGATGGCGAACGCGCGAAACTCACTTCCCACGTCTCCATCTGCGCTTCGATCGGTGGCTTCGTCATGACCGCCGCTGGGATGCTTCTTCCCAACATGTTCATCAGTTCGGGTATTTCTTATCCCGTCGTCTGGGCCATCATGGCCATTGTCGTCTCCGCGCTATTCTTGATTTCACAAGTTCTCGTCTTCTTCCTTTGCAAAGAGAAGGAGCGTGACGTCGTTCAAGAAGAAGCATCGGAGAAATCTTCGCTCCTCGACCTCTTCAAAGTCGTTGGCAAAAACAAAGAACTCCGCGTCGTCGTCATCGCCTTATTCCTTTATTATTTGGCCTCTGGCGTTTTAACTGGCGGCATCGGCCTTAACTATTTCTACCTCAATATCGGTTATGGCTCAGGACGTGGTGGGCTTGTTTCCACCGTCATCTCGGTCATGTATGTCCTTGGCATGGTCGGCTCGCAAGCCCTATATCCGATGCTAGTGAAGAAAATCAACAAGCAGAAGATCCTCACCATCTTCTTCATCGTGATGATGGTGGCCTTCGCCGGCTTCCTTCTTACTTGCTTCCCCTTATTTGGCGAGCATCCTATCGCTTGGTATGGCGGAGAGCTTGCCGCGATCGATTCGATGGATTTCGGCTTCGCTTTCGGGGGAACGATGTTCCTTTATTACCTCTTCCCGCTCATCTTCTTCTTCGCGATGGGCATGGTCTACATGGTCATCTTGGTTATGCTCCAAGACGCCATCGACTATAACGAATATACGTTCAAAGAACGTAAAGAATCCCTCATCTCTTCTTGGAGACCGCTCACCGTCAAACTTGGCAGCGCTCTCTTAAGAGGATTCCAGTATTTGATCTTCATCTCGGCTGGGGTTTATGGCATTGTCACCAACATCTCCAATACCGAACAGGAATTTAATCTTCACCAAATCACCAAAGAAGACTACTTCTCTCGCATGGAGACCTATACGGCCACTGCTCCTCAGCTTCGCATCATCGGTATCTGGATCGTCGCGATCCTTGCCTTATCGATGCTAGCGGCTTATCTATTGCTCCATTTCGGCTATCACATCACCGAAGAAGATCATAAAAAGATCGTCGATGAACTCGAACTTCGCCACGCTGAAGACGAAAAGGCAAAAGAGACTGCCGTCGAAGAAACTCCTCTTACCGCAGAAGAGTAAATTAAGAAAACATGGAATGCCCTGCCTTGCCGGGGCATTTCTATAGAAAGGATGCCTTATGGAAGACAAATCCTCCCTAATTTTCGGCAATCAGATCGACAAAAAGACGATCAAGAAAGCCAACAAAAGCAAAAAGAAATACATCAAGAAATTCGGCGATGACAGTAAGAAGGAATATCACCTTCAAGCTGTCCCCGTCCCTTGTTTAGAAACAATGGGAGTCCAAAATCTCATCGTTTCGGATACGAAGATGAATTGGGGTGAAAAGCCTTTGATCATCGGCAACATCCGCATGGGATTCGGCCATTACCGCATTTCGATCGCGATGGCTAGCTGCGCGAAAGCGCTTGGCTATACGCCTTATTGGCTCGATTTGGCTTCTTTCGATGCCACGGGATCGAAGATGATCCGCGCCCAAAACGATTTGTATTCTTTGGCTTCGAAGATTTCCCAAAAATCGAAGCTATTCAATCATTTCGTCTGGGAGCCTCTTAACAGCGAAGGCTTCCGCAAAATCACCTACAACGCCGTCGATCAGAAAAATTCCGAATTGCTCGTGCCCTTATTTGCCGATTTGCCAAAGGATGTCCCCTATATCGCGACCCACGTCTGGCC
>CAMOEH010000109.1 GCA_946612055.1 uncultured Bacillota bacterium
AAACAACTAGTGCAAAAGAAATTCTTATCGCGTTGTATCGAAAAACTGGGATTCCACGAGCAATTAATACTAGGGAAGGGCGACATAAAGAAAAATATTATCTACCAAGATTCAGTTAAAGAAGATTTGTTTGAAGCCATAGTCGGCGCTGTCGCGATTGATTCAGATTTCGATATGGAAAGCATCACGGAAGTGGTGGAAAACATGATCGATTTTTCTTCATTTTTTAAAGGTGAAGACGATGAATTTGACAACTATGTCGGCAAGATTCAGGAGTGGTCGCAAAAGCAGGGCTATGGTTTGCCAAAATATGTCTATCATGACAAACCTTGGGATAAAACATATCGATGTGACTGCACCATCATCGGCGATGATGGGTTTTATTGCACCGAATCAGGAGAAGATTCTTCTAAGGCCAAAGCTAGAATGAATGCCGCTTACAGAATGTATATTCATTTGCTCGGGCAAGAGTATGTTGTGAACGAATTTGAAGAAGCTGTAGGCGAGCCAATAAGGGAAGAATCAACAAGGCAAGTAAATGAATTATTCCAAAAAAAATTAATTGATAAGCCAGATTATCAGTTTTATGAAAGTCATGACAATTACGGTGATACCCTATGGACCTGTGAATTAAAAATACCCGGATATAAGCAGATTTACGTTGGCGAAGCGTATGTGAAAAAAGAGGCACAAAGGAAATGCGCCTATCAGTTTCTTTGTGCGCTGATGGATTACGAATATGAAGACGAATAAACCGATTCAAAACGAGCCGCATAGGCATCATTATATTCCTCGATTTTTAATCAGAAATTTTTCTGCGAGGAAAGACGGGTTCGTCCTATTTTACAGCGTTAAAACCAAAAAAATAAAAAACACGCCGATAGAAGATGTCTTTGCCTATTATGATTTGTATCGCGATGAAGCCAACAATCCGGACGACCCGGTTAAGATTGAGCGTGATTTGGCGAAATACGAAGGAGAGATAGCGAGCCTTTTTAAAGCAAAGATTTACTCAGGCGACAATATTACTTTAACTGTTGAAGAGGAAGAAAAATTAAAACTTTTCATCGCCATTATGAAATATAGAAACGCTCGGGCTAACAAAATCTTTAGCGATAAAGTTCCGGACGATCTCAAGAAAGCTATCAAAAGTGCTTTTCCCGATGGAAAACCTAATGATATATGGAAGAAAAATTTGGGGTATCTTGCTAACTGCAGATCTCTTAAAGAAGTGTTAGATCATCCATATATTGATGATTGCTTTAAATTCTATGTCTTTTTTTATTCTTCTGGTGTTTTTGGAACGTTTTTGATTGTTGCCGAAAGAAGAGGGAAGTCCGAGTTTGTTTTGGGCGACTCCTTTCCATACGATCATTTGTTGGTGGCTAAAGACGGTCTAAGATTGCCTATTTTCTCCTATTTTCCAATTTCGCCAGAAAGAATAATTATTTTGGCGAGTAACGAGATAAAAAGAGTTGATCCCTCCACCAGGGTGATTAATGAAGGACTGCTGAGGAAGCCGATGAAGAGCGGGGGCACAATCAAAATCAGCGTCAAAAAAATCTATGAAGATGATGTGAATTTTATTAATAGTTTTGCGCTCAAGAACGCCAAAGATGGAATTGCTTTTAGAAGCAAGTTTAGTAACAAATGACGTCTTTTTCTATTTCCGCTATCGTCGTTGTAGATATCTCTGAGATATCGTATGTGTAAACACAATTTAGTCTAGGGTTAAAGAAACCAATTTTTTTAATCGCTTTGAAAGTTGAATCCCGGGAATGCATTCCCATAACGTAATACATCAAAACTTGCAAGGTATGCTTACTAGTTGGTTCTTTGGACGTGACCTTAAAGTCCCATAATGTATCCGCCGTAAGAAAATCGCCATCGCCTGTGTCGACGGTTTTTGTATAGCCACCCTCAAAAGTAAATCCATCCTTAATTACTGGTCCATATTTTTCAAAAAAATGAAGGCTTCTCTCAACCATAATGCGAATGTTTTCTATTGTGCTTGCATCGGGCCTAATTTCATCAACTGATCTATATCCCATTGGGCCTGCACGGAAGCAAACATCAAACCCAACAACTTTTACCGCGCGGATTATAGAATCGTCATCTAGCCCTTTGATGCCACAGATCAAGATTGCGCACTTTCCTTCTTGACCAATGATTTTTGCACCTCGCAACGAAATGGAAAAAGATCCGAATTTATCTCCGGTTTTCATGAAACGAGTCAAGTAATCTACGGCAAGTCCCACGAGTCCGGAGGAAACGTTTTCTTCCGGATTCAGGGATTTCTCGCAATAGAGTTGCTCTTTTTCAAGCAGGTTGGGATTGAGGTATCCACCCCTGGGCTGTTTAATTTGATTTATTCTTTGCGTAACTGATGACATGCTAATTCCCCTCAGTTATTATAAGCGGCCGAAGTGCCGTTTGGCATGTTAAAAGAAGGGGGCAAATAAGAAACGAGATTAGGCCGAGAATCAATGCCGGCTCCATGGGTTCCCTTCTGTTGAAAACGATGAAATTATCGCACGAGCCATGAAAGCCAGTGGCCAAAATTCGCTTGGAAAAACCCTTTATTCCCTTGAAAGTTCGCTTGGAAAAACCCAAATGCCAAGATGGCGTTTCAAGATTCGTTAGAAGTAGATTCAATTGCAAAAGCGTTAACAGGGTTATTTCCTACGTTTCGATTTGTTCTTAACGAGACAATAGCAACAAGCCATCGAGGAAACTACCTTTAATTTTTTGCGCGCGTGCCATACAATTAAAGAAACTTTTGCCCATTGGGCAGATGATTAAAGGCTGATTCTATGGACACTCTGATCTTGGTTCTGATTTGGCTCGGTGCCGCCAATATGGTGGCTAACATCGTCTTTTATATCATCTTCTCTTTGAGAATGAGGGACGTTATCTCCGGCGGCGTCAAAAAAGATAACATCTTGATTGCCGTTGGTCTAATCCTCATCGTCTTCTTCCTTGCTGGATATATTTACGTCAGCATCTTCGCTAATTCAAGTCTGGTCACGGGCTTCATCCTTTTCTTCGGCAGCTTGTTCGTCACGGTCGTCATTATCTTGCTTAATAGCTTGATTCGAACCTCCAAAGCAAGATCGCTGGAAATCGCCCAAATCTTGATTAGCATCATCGACGCTCGCGGACCGAAAATGGAAGGGCATAGCTTGCACGTCAAAAACTTGATGACCGTTTTCTATAAGCATCTTCCCCGTCATTTAAAAGGCGATTACAACCTCATCAGTTTGGAATATGCCGCCTTGCTTCATGACCTTGGAAAATTGACCATGCCCGAAGAACTATTAAATCGCGAAGGGGAATTAAACGAAGAAGAGCAAGCCTTGATGCGGACTCATCCCCAGGCTGGCGTTCGTTTGCTGCGCCCCATTCGTTCTTTCGATTCCATTGCCGACTGGATCCTTTACCATCACGAGAAAGTCGATGGAAGCGGCTATTATTTCAAGCGCGGGGATTCCATTCCTTTCCCAAGCAAAATGATCGCGATCATCGATGCTTATTCGGCCATTACGATGGGGCGCGTCTATAGCGGTCCGAAAACCCATGAAGAAACCATCGCCATCCTCAAAGAAGGTGCTGGAACTAAATATGACGAAGAATTGGTTGATATCTTTGTCTCTATCCCCAAGAAGGAAATCCTTGCCTGCGCGCCGAAGATTGAAAAGCATTGATTGGTTTGAATGGATAAGCTCAAGAATAAAAAAGTAACGGCGTTAGGAGCCTTGGGGCTCTCCATTGGCACGGCCATTGGCTGGGGCTCTTTTGTTGTCACGGGTAGCTCCTTTTTAAGCAAAGCAGGACCTTTGGGCAGCATCATTGGCATCCTCATTGGCACGCTTATCATGCTGGTTATCGCGTATAACTACCATTACATGATGAACAAATATCCCGATTCCAATGGGGGTATTTATACGTTTGCCAAAAATACCCTTGGAGGCGATCACGCCTTCCTTGTTTCTTGGTTTTTGATCATCACGTATGCTGCGATTTTATGGGCCAATGTCTCCTCTTTCTCTTTGTTTGCCCGTTATATTTTTGGTAGCACCTTCCAATTCGGCTTCCATTATGCCATTGGAGGATATGACGTTTGGCTAGGGGAGATTTTGCTTTCTTTGGTCTTCTTGCTCCTATTCGCAGGAATTACCTTGCTAAAAAGAAAGATATCAACCCACATTCAAGCGGGGATGGTGCTAATTTTCACCGCGTTAATTATTGCTGGATTCATCGTTGCCTTCATCATGCATAAAGGAGTGGTGGAATCTTATAAGCCGGATTTTGCCCCAAACGGCAATAACGAATTCCTGCAGATCATTGGGGT
>CAMOEH010000110.1 GCA_946612055.1 uncultured Bacillota bacterium
AGCCTTTGCTTCCTTTGCCGTAAACGGTGGATTCGGGGAAGAAGGCATTGCCATCTTTATCCACGCCATCGCGCATCGCTTTCACGTTATCTTGGGATTCATAGAATTCTTCGAAGTGCTCTTTTTCCACTTCGTAGAGCTTCTTGTCCAACAATTCGTCGATGTTCTTGACGCCATTGGATTCCAATAGCTTCTGGAATTCGACTTGGTATTTGGTCCCATTGGTCCCGGCGTTAGTTTCCGCCTGGGTCTTGATGCCGTTGACTTTGTTTTGAGCTTCTTTTCTATAGGCAGCAAGCAACGTGGGCTTTCCGCTATAGTATTTGCGGATAAGGACTTCTTCGACTTGATTGAAGTCGGTGCTTGCGGCGCTGGTGCCATGGTGATAGTCGCCAAAGAGTTCTTCGGCGGTGTAATCGACCTTAAGGCCCTGCGCGTCCGTGAAAGTCAGCACGACACCATCTTTGGCCGTAACATCTTGGCAGGCGGCGAGGGCGCCGGTGCTGACAAGAGAGGTGATTAGGCCAAGAGTGAGTTTTGCTTTTTTCATACTCGACTCGTTCCTCCTTCGTCTTGAACGTAGCGGTTTAATCATATTCTTCTAGAATATCGCTGACAACAATATTTTTATTCCCACGAACGAAAAAAGGCGTTTTTGGAAGGAAAATGCAATTCGATTATCACTTTGATTGTTTTGTCTTTCCCTCGCGCTTAGAATATTCGCGCTTCCCTAAGGAGGTCACCATGTCCACGTTAACTATCCGCAATCTTCATGTCTCTGTCGGCGAAAAGGAAATCCTTAAAGGGATTGATTTGACCTTATCCGAAGGGGAAACTCTTGCTCTTCTTGGTCCTAATGGCCATGGAAAATCCACTTTGCTTGCCGCAATTATGGGCAATCCGAATTATAAAATCACCAAAGGTGAAATCTTACTAGATGATCGAAACCTTTTGGAATGCAGCGTCGACGAAAGATCGAAACTCGGAATCTTTTTGGCGATGCAATATCCCTCTGAAATCCCTGGGGTCAATTCCGCTGATTTCTTGAAAGCGGCCATGAACGCAAGAAGAGAAAAACCGATGACCCTTTTTGAGTTCTATTCCAAGACCCAAACCGCTTATAAAGAAATGGGAATCCCGTTTGAGATGAGCAACCGCAACCTCAATGAAGGTTTTTCTGGCGGTGAAAAAAAGAAGAATGAAATCTTGCAGATGAAATTGCTTGACCCCAAATTCGCCTTGCTCGATGAGATCGATTCCGGGCTTGATGTCGACGCGATGCAAGTGGTCGCTAACGCCATCATCGAAGAGCAAAAGAAGGGCAGGGGATTCCTTGTCGTTTCTCATTATGCCCGCTTGTATAGCATGATTCACCCAACCCGTGCCTGCGTTATCGTCAATGGCAAAGTCGTCGTCGAAGGCGGGCCAGAGATTATCGAGAAAATCGATACTCGCGGTTACGAATGGATCAAAACGGAATTAGGGATCTCGATTGCGCAAGAAAGCATGAACAAAGTGTCCATCGGAGCCTGCGCTACTCGTGTCGCCATTAAAAAGGAAGAGAAATGAATCTGACTTGGATCGATCAAGAAATTGTCGATGCGACCTTGGAAGTCGAAAAAGGGGAGACCCTCAATTTGAATCTGGCTTCTTTTTCTTCTTTCCCAAAAGCTCGCATTGTCATCAACGTCCATGAAGGCGCCTCTTTTATGGGGGCCATGGCGGATTTTTCCAAAGGAAATGGCACGTTTTCTCTTCTAGTAAATTTGTTAGGAGAAGGAGCCAATTGCTCTTGGCATCTAGGCTGCATTGGCAAGAATAACGACCGTAAAATATTCGATATTTCCGCCAATCATCGTTTCGCGAAAACGGATGCCGTGATGTCAAGTTATGGCATCGTGCGTGACGCGTCCAGGCTCACATTTACTGGCACGTCTTTAATCGAAAAAGGATCGGTTAAATCTTCGACCCTCCAAGAAGCCAAAATCATTGTTTTTGATAAAGATAGCGATGGCAAATGCTCGCCTATTCTTCGCATTGACGAAAATGATGTCACGGCTAGCCATGCCGCGACGGTAGGGAAACTTAATGAAGACCATCTTTTCTATCTTCTTTCCCGCGGCATTGCTTTAGAAGAAGCAAAACGCCTCATAACGTTGGGCTACCTTAAGCCTGTCGAGCAATTTTTTAACGATGAATCCTTATTGCAAAAGATCGATGCTTCGATCGAGGAGGGCATATGATTGATCCTATCCTCTTAAGAAAAGATTTCCCGATGTTCGTTAATAACGTCCAAATGCAAAATAAGCCTTTGATTTGGCTTGATAATGCTTCGACGACATTCAAACCATATTCGGTTTTAAAAGCGGTGGAACATTATTATTCCTATGAAACCTCGAATTCCCATCGCGGGGATTATGACCTTTGCCACAACATGGACAAAAAGGTCTTTGAGACGAGAGAAAAGCTTGGCCGTTTCCTCAATTGCGATCCTAGCGAAGTCGTCTTCACTGCCGGGACAACCGCTTCGTTAAATCTAGTTGCCTTCGGCTATGCCTGCACCCATCTTCATAAAGGGGATGAAATCTTGATTACGGAAGCAGAGCACGCTTCCAATGTTTTGCCCTGGTATAAAGTCGCCGAAATGACGGGCTGCTCCGTCCGCTTTATCCCCTTAGATGAAAAGGGAAGATTAACCAAAGAAAATGTAGAAAACGCATTCACGCCCCACGTGAAAATGGTTTGCATTGCTCACGTAAGCAATGTTTTAGGCTATACGACTCCGATTCGCGACATCGCGGATATCGCCCATAAGCAAGGAGCAATTGTTGTGGCCGACGGTGCCCAATCGGTGCCTCACATGAAGATTGATGTCCAAGCTCTTGGATGCGACTTTCTCGCCTTCTCTGGGCATAAGCTTTGCGGCCCGACTGGCATTGGCGTCCTCTATGGAAAATATGAACTTCTCAAAGAGACCGAACCTTTCATGACCGGAGGGGGCATGAATGCCAAATTCGATCTTTGTGGCGAAGTTAGTTATCTAGAGCCCCCGGTTCGTTTTGAGGCTGGAACGCAAAATCTCGAAGGCATTTTGGGCTTATCCGCGGCCATCGATTATTTAGAAAAAATTGGAATGGAAAATATCCATCAATACGAAAAGGAATTGAAGCGTTATGCCGTCACCCAACTGAAAAAGACGGGATGCGTGACCATATATAATGAGGAAAGCGAAGCGGGAATTGTCACCTTCAATGTTGATGGTGTCTTTGCTCAAGATGCCGCGACTTACTTCAATAGCAAAGGAATTGCCGTCCGCTCTGGTCAGCATTGCGCGAAAATCCTTATTTCTTTCTTAGGAACGGTTGCCACCGTGCGCGCTTCCTTCTATTTCTATACGACGAAAGAAGATATCGATGCTCTCGTTTCCGCCGTCAAGACTTGCAAAGGAGAATATCTCAATGCCTACTTCGATTGAAATCACTCCCGAAATGATGCGGGAAATCATCATGGATCGCCTGGGAAATCCTCGTCATAAAGGCAAGCCGGAAGGACAAGGATACGATTTAACCCATTCTTCCTCAGTGAATTGCATCGATGATATCGATGTTTATCTTCTTTTGGATGGCGATAAGGTTACCGACGCCCGCTGGGATGGCGTTTCTTGCGCCATCACGACGGCTTCTACGGATATTCTTTGCTCCTTATTGATCGGCAAAACCAAAAAAGAAGCTGATTACATCATGGAACAATTCCACAAGATGATTGCAGAAGAAGATTACGACGCTTCGGTGCTTGATGAAGCTTTGGCTTTCATGAACACCTCCAAGCAAGCCGCTCGCATCCATTGCGCCTTGATTGGCTGGGATGCGGCAAAAGAGGTTTTGGAACATCATCATGAGCACTGACGATTTGAAGAAGGAAAAGGAATACGAATACGGCTTCCATGATGAAGACGTGTCCATTTTGAACACGGGCGTTGGCATTAACGAAGCCATCGTCTCTGAGATTTCTTCTTTGAAGAATGAACCAGAATGGATGAAGGAATTCCGCTTGAAAGCCTTCAAGGCCTTCCAAAAGCTCCCGATGCCTAGCTATGGTCCTGATCTTTCCTTTTTGGATTTTGATACCTACACCTATTTCCGTCGTCCTTCCGAAAAAGAAGAGCAAAGTTGGGACAAGGTTCCTCAAACCATTAAAAACACGTTCCAACGCCTTGGTATTCCTGAGGCTGAGCAAAAATATCTCGCGGGTGTTTCGACCCAATACGAATCCGAAGTCGTCTATCACAACATGTTGAAAGAAGTGGAGGAGAAAGGCGTCATTTTCCTTTCCACCGACATGGCGCTTCAGATGTATCCGGAATTGTTCCGGAAATATTTCAATAAAGTCGTCCCTTATGCCGACAATAAATTCTCCGCTCTTAACGGAGCCGTATGGTCTGGCGGAAGCTTTATCTATGTCCCCAAAGGCGTCAAGTTAGAAAAGCCTTTGCAATCTTATTTCCGCATCAATAACGAGAAAAGCGGACAATTCGAGAGGTCATTGATCATCGTTGATGACGATGCCGACGTCCATTATGTCGAAGGATGCACGGCCCCGATCTATTCCAAGGATTCTCTCCATGCCGCGGTTGTTGAAATCTACGTTGGGAAAAGAGCCCGTTGCCGCTATTCCACCGTCCAAAATTGGTCCAACAACATCGTAAACCTCGTCACCAAAAGAGCCTACGTCGAAGAAGATGGTCTTATGGAATGGATCGATGGCAATATTGGCTCGATGGTCAACATGAAATATCCTGGCTGCATATTGGCTGGTGACCGGGCAAAGGGAAATTGCATTTCGATTGCTGTTGCTGGCAAAGGACAATTCCAAGATGCCGGAGCCCGCATGATCCATTTAGGGAAAGATACTTCCTCGACGATCATTTCCAAATCGGTCGTTCGCGGGGGTGGTGTCGCTAATTATCGAGGGACCGTCCGTCATGAAGCGAGTGCAACTGGGGCAAAAGCTCACGTGGAATGCGATACGTTGATTTTGGATGATTTGTCCAAATCTGACACAATTCCAACCAACGAAATCCGAAACGCGGATTCTTTCATCGAACATGAGGCCACCGTTTCGAAAATTAATGAAGATCAGCTTTTCTATCTCATGTCGCGTGGGTTAAGCGAAAAAGATGCGACCCAGATGATCATCATGGGATTCATCGAACCATTCTCTAAGGAATTGCCGATGGAATATGCGGTTGAGCTTAACCAACTCATCAAGATGGATATGGCAGGATCGATTGGATGATGGATAAGCAATACGACATCATCGTAGTCGGAGGAGGCCATGCCGGGGTTGAAGCAAGTCTTGCTTCTGCCAAAATGGGCATGAAAACCCTTTTGATCACTTTAAACAAAGAAAAGATTTCCAATATGCCTTGCAACCCCCATATCGGTGGAAGCGCGAAAGGCAATCTTGTTCGCGAAATTGATGCGCTTGGGGGCTTGATGGGAATCGCGGCCGATCAAAGGCCATTGCAGATGAAAATGCTCAATACGGGCAAAGGCCCGGGAGTCCAATGCCTTCGCTCCCAGCAAGATAAAAGTCTCTATCCCCGCTTTGTTATCCAAACGTTAGAAAATACCGAGAATCTTGATATCCTCGAAGATGAGGTCATGAGCCTTCTTCATGAAGGAAAACACATTAATGGGGTCGTTATTTCTAGTGGGGAATCGATTTTTGCACGTGCCGTTATTTTGACGACGGGAACGTATTTAAATGGCCGCATCATTTCGGGGACCGATGTCCATGATGGTGGTCCCGATGGAGAAAAGGCTTCCTTGGGACTAACCGCTTCGCTTAATGCTTTGGGTGTCCAAACTTGGAGATTAAAGACGGGCACTCCGCCTCGATTAAAGAAATCGACAATCGATTTCAGCAAAGCTTCAATTCAGTTAGGATCAGACGAACCGCTTGCCTTCTCTTTCCAAACGAAAACGTTCACCCCGTTAAAAGATCAGTTGCCTTGTTATTTGATTTATACAACCGAAGAAACGATCAGATTGATTCGGGATAACCTAGATTCCTCGGCTCTTTTCAATGGCGTGATTAATTCGGTAGGGCCAAGGTATTGCCCTTCCATTGAATCGAAAGTGGTGCGCTTTGCCGATAAACCCCGTCATCAGCTTTTCCTTGAGCCGGAATATCTCGATAGTGAATCGATCTATCTCCAAGGCTTTTCGACCGCGATGCCTCATGAAATCCAAGAGAAGATGGTCCATTCTTTGCCTGGGTTAGAAAAGGCCGAGATCCTTAAATATGCCTATCAAATCGAATATGATGCGATCAAGCCACTGCAATTTGATGCTTCATTAAAAATCAAAGCTTTTGATGGTCTATATGTGGCTGGTCAAATTTGCGGGACTTCCGGCTATGAAGAAGCCGCTGCCTTGGGGTTAATGGCTGGGATTAATGCTGTGCTAGCTTTACGGAAAGAGAAACCTTTTGTCCTCGGTAGAGAAGAAGCATATATCGGAGTCATGATTGACGATTTGGTCACGAAAGAAATCGATGAACCTTATCGTTTGCTCTCTTCTAGAGCCGAATACCGTTTGTTGCTCCGTCATGATAATGCCGATTTGCGTTTAACCGAATATGGGCATCGTTTAGGCTTGATTTCCGATGCACGGTATGCCTCTTTTCTGAACAAGAAGGAAAGAATGGAGCAAGCCATTCATGTTTTAAAAACCGAAAATGTCGACGATAAGAATGGCCTTAATGCCTATTTTGCCGAACTTGGTATTCCTACGACGGATAAAGGCTTTAAAGGCGCCGAACTTCTTAAACGCCCCGGAATCCATCTTTCGCGTTTGCTCCCTTTAATGAAAGGGCTTGTCTCATTGGATTTAGATCGAGAAGAAATCTTCTCGATTGAAACCGCGGTGAAATACGAAGGATATATCGCAAACGAAAAGAAAGAAGCTGAATCGCTGAGGAAAGCCGAGAAAATGGAATTGCCCTCTGAATTAGATTATCTCCATATGGATGGGTTGCGTTTAGAAGCAAGGCAAAAGCTCGATGCCGTTAGGCCAAGGACCATTGCCCAGGCTTCCCGCATTTCGGGAGTCAATCCTGCCGACGTTTCGATCTTGATGTTAATATTGAAAAAGGAACATAAATTATGACCTTCCTTCAGTTGAAGCAAAACTTGGCAAATGATGGCATCACTCTTTCCGATGCCGTTTTGGAGAAATTGAAACTTTATGCCGAGCTTCTTAAGGAGTGGAATGAAAAAATCAATCTAACTTCCATCGTTGAAGAAGACGAAATCATCGAAAAACATTTTTATGACTGCTTGCTGTTGCTAAAAGGGATTTCCTTTGAAAAGAAATGCCTTGTCGATTTGGGATCAGGGGCTGGTTTTCCCGGCATGGTCTTGGCTATTGTCTGCCCAGAATTACAGGTGACTTTAGTAGATTCAACAGCCAAGAAGTTCCTCTTCCTCAAAGAAATTAAGAAACGTCTTGATGTGAAGAACGTGGAATTTCGCGTGGGACGTGTCGAGGATTTTAAAGAAGGATTCAACAAATTTGATGTCG
>CAMOEH010000111.1 GCA_946612055.1 uncultured Bacillota bacterium
GAAAACACTATACATGATTTGCAATTCCCACATTGACCCGGTGTGGCAGTGGGATTGGGACGAAGGGGCTTCCTCTGCCTTGTCGACTTTTTATGCCGCTTGCAATCTCCTCGATAAGTATGATTTCATTTTCTGCCATAACGAAGCCTTGCTCTACGAATATATCGAAAAATACGATCCTTCTCTTTTCCAAAGGATCCAGAAATTGGTCGAGGAAGGGAAATGGAAAATCATGGGCGGATGGTATTGCCAGCCCGATTGCTTGGTCCCTTCTGGCGAATCCTTTTTAAGGCAAATCTCCTTGGGAAGAGAATATTTCCAGGAAAAATTCCATGTAACGCCGAAGATTGCTTTGAATTTTGATAGCTTTGGCCATACTCGAGGATTGGTCCAGATTCTCAAAAAGACCGGTTATGAAGGATATATTTTCTGCCGTCCGTTGCCATGGTATACGTCCATCCCCCATTTTAAAGATTACCCGCACGGCCTCTTCCTTTGGGAAGGGTATGATGGCAGCAAAATCAAAGCCCTTCGTTACGAAGACGCCAATTTCAATTACACGACTCCCTTCGGACGAGCCAAAGAAGCCATCTTGAAAAAAGTCGCCATATATGAGGATTTGGATAACATCCCCATCCTTTGGGGTGTCGGTAATCATGGCGGCACTTCAAGCGAAAAAGATCTCCAGGATATCGAGTCGCTACAAAAAGAAAAGCAAGGCGAATGGGAAATCCGCCATTCCACATTGGAAGAATATTTTGCTACCGAAGAGCCGAAAAATGTCGAAGACCGCTATATTTTCGTCTTCTCCAAAGCCTATTCTTCGGTTCATGGAATCAAATTGGCTCACGATGAGCTAGAAAATGCCTTGTATCGAGCGGAGCGGATTTGCTCGATTGCTTCCTTAGCAGGCAGATACCATTACAACAAAGACACCTTCAAGGATGCGGAAAGGCTTTTATGCCAGATCGAATTCCATGATGTTTTGGCCGGCACCGCGATCAAGACGGGAATTGATTCTTCCATCTCCAAGGCATATCGGGCCATTGATGGGCTTAAAGGAGAGCTTTATGGCGCCTATTATTCTCTTGCCGTGACGATGCCAAAAGTTAACCCGGGAGATGATAATGTTGTCTTGCTCAATCCGAATCCTTATGAATATGTTGGATATGCAGAAGCCGAATTCTATCCCGTTCAAAGTAACGAACCGACGGATCGTTACCTTCTAAGCTTATTTGGTGGTGACAACCAAAAGAAAGAGTTCCAAATCATTAAGGAAGAAAGCAATATCGCGACGCAACATCGCGTCAAGCTCCTCTTCCCGGTGAAAATCCCGGCTTTCTCCATGGAAAGCTACCGCCTCCATATTGATGGCCATGCTCCAAAAGAAGAAAGGAAAAAGATCGTTTCTAACGAAGATGTTGTGGTGGAGGACGCCTGCAAAAAAGTGGTCATCTCTCGTCGAAGCGGATTGATTTCTTCTTATCAAGTCAAAGGAAAAGAATATCTTCAATCCCCAATCTCTTTGCCAATGCTATTTGACGATAATAGCGATCCTTGGGGCTGGAGGACCTATGATTTGACCTCGACCCAATTCTCGGAGAATGGCTGGCCAGAAAAAGAGCTCAAAAATTCCTTAAAGCCGATGAAGCTAGATGACGGTCGTAAAGATTCGACTTCTCATCTAGATGCTGTCACTATCGTTGAAGATGGCCGCTTTTTAACGGAAGTCCAAGCCATCTTCCGCAAGGGGGAATCTCGCCTTGTCGCGAATTACAAAATCTACAAAGATGTCCCTTATGTTGATATCCATTACCATGTCCTTTTTGCCGAGCATAACAAAGGAGTCAAGATCAAATTCCCGTTAAATGGGGAATCTCGCTTCTTTGCCCAGATGGCTTTTGGCATCGAGAAATACGCAAACGATGGCATCGAAAGCCCATGCAACCGCTATGTTGGCGTCAAAAATGGGGACGAAGCCTTCGTCATCTACAATCGTAGCGGCATCCATAGCGCCTCTAAGAAAGGGAAGAACCTTTATCTTACTTTGCTTAATGGGGCTTCCTATTGCGCCCATCCGACGACGGAAGATTACCCTCTGGTTCCCAAAGAAAGATTTGATTCTTGCATTGAAGAAGGAAGCCACGATTTCTTCCTGAGGGTAGGGGTCAATAAGATCGAAGAATGCGAAAGGATATCGAAAGAATTCAATGAGCCTTTATACGGGGTCATTTTCTTCCCGCATGGTGAGGAGAAGCCTCTACGCGATCTCGTCAAACTTTCTAACCCCAATATCGTCATCAGCGCCTTAAAGCGAAGGAAAGACGATACCTATCTCATTCGCCTTTATAACGGCAGCTTCAAAGGAAGCTCCACCGAATTGGAGATTATGGGAAAGAAGAAGCAGATCCATCTTGGGAAATTTGAATTCAAGACCTTCATCTACGATGGAAAGAAGATCAAAGAATCATTGGATTCTGCGATCTATTGATCTAGATACCAGCATAAAAGTCTTGGGCAATCCAAGACTTTTTCTTTGCTTGCTTCAAATCAATGAAAGTAGGGGAGTAGCAAAAGAAAAAGCGGGAATCATTGAAGAGTCCCGCTTGAAGAATTAGTGTCGATTATTGCTTTCTTTTTCTTCTAACGAAGACAATGGCGGATCCAATAGCGGCAATCGAAGAGAGAACCGCGATTAGGATCGGAGATTCAACGCCTTTGATCGTGGCGCGGTTAGAAATATCCAAACCGGCATATTGGGTTTGATGGCCATCACGGCTCATGAAATCATTGCAGCCGCTATATTTCTTGAAGAAGACGATGTAATCGTATTTGCTGACGCATTGATCGATGGCTTCGTTGCCATTGACTTGGTAAGTCTTCAAGAATTCTTTGGCACCATCGCTTAAGGAAGCAAATGCTTCTTCAACATCATCCCAAAGATCTCCTAAAGTGCTTTCGCCGACATCCACGGAACCAGCACCGCTGCAAACGATCGTGCTATTAAACGTTTCAGCAAAGTTTTTGGCTTCGTATTCGGCCTGCAAGACGAATTTGTCACCGTCCCAGACGAAGGATTCTTCCTTAAAGGCGACCTTGTGGGCAATGTAATTGGGGGTCTCGATGGTTCCTTGTCCGCGGCTTACCACGTTTCCTTCGCCATCGCGATAGATCGAACGGTCTTCCATGAATTTGAACGTTCCGCCGATCTTGAGGACGTCGCCTTCGTTGAGGGTGGATTTGTCGGGGAGATCAATGTAATACTTGGTTGGCTCAACTTTTTTCATGTAGTTGAGGTCGTTGGTCGTGAATAATGGGTTGTTATTCAACGTGATGTTGGCGTCATTATAAGTAATCGCATAATCAATCCAGCTATTGAAGTCGGGGATTAAATCGGTTTGGGTTTTAAAATATCTATAATCCGCGTCTGGTACTAAAGCTTCCTCGCCATAAGTCTGCGGGATGGTGTTTCGAATGGCGTAATTACTCCCAGTGTAATAGAAAGCCGCTCTAGCTCCCATTTCCCTATCGTTTAGCTTAACGAGTTTTCTGCCGACTATGGCACCATCGTTTTCAACAAATAATAAGCGACCAGTGGAATTTTTAACTTTGACAATGCCGATTCCAAGAGTGTGAGAGGATCCAGGAGCAATATTGATGTCAAAGTCACGTATTTT
The DNA here is from genome assembly GCA_946612055.1 of uncultured Bacillota bacterium. Next base: position 3,678 of record CAMOEH010000111.1, read on the forward strand.
CGTTGGAGTTTCCGCAACTTCCTCAATCATTTCCATGACGCCATTCGGACCCCAAGTTCCATTCATGTTAAGTTTTATCGTGTGGTCCAAACCCCAGTTGTTAGTCTTTGCGCCTAAGCGTAAATTGAATTCGGAATCTTCTTTCGCTTTGGCTTCTAGTTCAAACTCAAAAACATAACTATTGGTATTATTGCTCAAAGAGAAATGATTTAACCTTGTTTGGTCATAAAGACTCAAGTCGTATTCATTATTGATGGGGGCGTATTCGGTGTTGGCGATCCCGGCGTCGAGGAGGGAGCCCCTGTCGTATTCCTCGAGGGCGTAGTCCCATTGGGCCGTCCCGCCGATGTAGGTGAGGCTCAAAGCCGGCTCGACCGTGAAGACGTAGTCGTTGGCTCC
>CAMOEH010000112.1 GCA_946612055.1 uncultured Bacillota bacterium
ATATTTGAAAGCGACGATTGTCGAACCCGAAAAACGGACGATCTTCATCTGCCATTCTTTGCGCGAGAAGGAAGCCAATTTTTACAAACAGATGCTTGAAGAAAGCGTCCATCCAAAGGAAATCATCATTGGCTCTATCGACCAAAGCAGCGGTGCCAATATCGGCCCTGGTATGGCGGTAATGTTCTATTTCGGCAAACCTGCATCCAAAGGGCTTGAAGAAGAAAAGGCGCTTTTGACTAATCTATTGAAATAATCAAACGATGAAAACCATCGACGGACCGATGTTCAAGGCGATGATAACCTCAGGTTACATCGGCCTGCAAAAGAATTGCAAAATCGTCAACGACCTCAATGTTTTTCCTGTTCCCGACGGGGATACGGGTTTCAATATGGGCGCGACGATGAAAGGCGGGGTCCTTGCCTTAGAGAATTTCCCAACCAAGTCCATTGGCAAAATGGCTCAGGAAATGTCACGTGGGATGCTTATGTCCGCGCGCGGGAATTCCGGCGTGATCCTGTCGCAGTTTTTTGCTGGATTCGCTGATGGAATAGTCTCCTTTGATGAATTGAAGGTAAAAGAATTTGCCTCGGCGATGGTGAAAGGGGTTAAAAAGGCCTATTCCGTTGTTATTAAACCTGTCGAAGGAACAATCCTCACGGTCATGAGGGAAGGCAGCGAATATGCTTTATCCATGGCAAGCGAAGATTGCAGTTTTGAAGATTATTTCACCGCGCTTGTTTCCAAGATGCGGGAAGCATTAGACCATACTCCTGACCTATTGCCGATATTGAAGGAAGCTGGCGTTATCGATTCTGGTGGCGCTGGACTTCTTTATATCGTCGAAGGGATGGCCCAGGCCATTGGCGGCAAAATCATCGAAGACGTGTCGCTAGATTTGCATTCTTCTAACAATGCCACCCATGATTTTTCTTCCTTCAACGAGACCTCAACGCTTGATTATGGATATTGCACGGAATTCATCCTGCAATTAACCCAGGAAAAAGACGGTCCTAGATCCTTCCTCTTAAAAGATCTGATCTCTTTTATGGAAGGAATTGGGGATTCTCTTGTCGCTTTCCAAAACGGCACCTTAGTCAAAGTCCATGTTCATACGAAAAAGCCCGATCTAGCCATTGGCTATGCGTTGCGTTTTGGCGACTTTGTTTCCTTCAAGATGGAAAACATGGCCTTGCAGCATAACGAGACTTTGGTAGAAAAAAGTAGACACGTGGCTTTTCTTTCTAAGCCAATGAAGACTGTGCCTGAGATTTCTTCTATCGCCGTATCTCCTGCCCAAGGGCTTTCCCATCAATTCGTGGAATATGGCGTGAACGCCGTGATTGATGGGACGCAAAACATGAATCCAGATGCCGATGCCTTCATCCAGGCATTTAAAGAAGTCGGATCGAAGAAGATCATCGTGTTACCCAATAACAAAAACGAATGGCTCGTTGCTGAGCAAGCCAAAAAGCAAATGGATGATTCTTACGATATCCGCATTGTTAAGACGAGCAATGTTATTGAAGGGATTGCCTGTGCATCGGTGATGGATTTGGCCGATATGACCTTGGAGCAGAACGTTTCCCGGATGGAAGATGAACTCGCCCGTAGCCATTCCATTATGGTCAGCAAAACCAATCGATCCTCCTCTTTGCAAGGGCTCCATATTGAAGAAGGAGATTATCTTGGCCTCGTCGATGGGAAAATCGTTCTTTCCTCTAAAGATGAACTCGGAGCTTTCTTGGGATGCTTAGATCATATTGACGATCCAAGTCTAGTAACGGTCTTCCTTGGCAAAGGCGTTGAAGAAAAGACCAAAGAAGCGATTCAAGAAAGCGTAGAAGGGCATTTGGATTTTGCCGAATGCTATGTGTTAGACGGGGGGCAAGAAATCTATTCTTTGCTCGCATTGGTGGAATAAAGCATGTTTAACCCAAAAGAAAACGAAATCATTGAAGCTGAGACTGGTGAATTCCGCCCATCGGAAGTCAAAAAGGAAAGCGAACCTAAGCGCGTCAAAAGCGACCATTCTCGAGCGATCCGCTTTTGGGGAAGACTTCGCTGGCTTTGCTTCCGTTATTCTTTGCTAGGCATCTTTTTATCCTTTGGGGCAGGGGTTTGCTTTGCCATTTTACGTTCGCAGACCACCGGAACCGCTTGGTTGCCATTAATGATTGTTGCCTTCTCGATGCTAGCTTTCTTCATTTTGGCATTAGGGATTGGCTTTATCGCGGGAGCGATGCTAAAAAAACACAAAGCATTAGATCCAAATTTCGAAAATGAAATTGATAATCCGGAGGCGTTTTAATGCCAGAAAAATTAACGGGTATCCAAGCGAAAGAAAAACGTCGCAGATACAACAAATATTTCCGCAAAAACCTTCCAAACGCGATTTCGATCCGCTTTTTTCATAAAGCCAAAGACGTCACCAATTTCGCTGGGCAAAAAGGGATTAGCGAGTCTTATAGCCGCGACGTAATCGCGAAGGCTTTATTTTCCTCTTCTCCCTTTGCTGCGATTCGGATTGGAGGAGGGGAACTTGGTGCCTTAAATAACTATGAGAAGATCCGTCTTGGCAAAGCTAAAACTTATAAAGAATTAAATTTCTTCCGCATGAAAGTCGAAAGCGGATGGTTTCCTGCAACTGAGAAAATGCTCGATCGATTTGGGGAGCTTTCTTTGGCCGCTTTTGCCGATGCGGATTTGCTTGGCGTATGCGGATACCATATGGAAGATTATTTCGCCCACGAATATTGCCCAAAGGCTACCTATATCCGTAATACGATGTTAGAACCTCTTCTAGGCGGGTGGACTCCTCTTCTAGCCAATAAGAAAGTCCTCATTATTTCTTCTTATTCAAAAGAGGTTGAAGTCCAATACGGTAGAAGAGAAAAAATATTCCCTGAGAACGAAGAGTTGTTACCGAAGTTTGCTTCATTGGTTACTTTAGACGCCCCATTGACTTTGGGAGATGAAACTATCGAAGGAAGCGATTCAGAGAAAGAATTAGTTGCCTTAGAAAAGAAGATCGACGAAATTGACTTCGACATCGCTCTAATTGGCGCGGGCGCTTATGGGTCTTTGCTTGCCCTTCATTGCAAAAAGATTGGCAAGCAAGCCATGCAATTAGGGGGGTCGTTGATGACTTTATTTGGTATCATCGGCCATCGTTATGAAAACCGCGATTACGTGAAGCGTTATATTAATAAGGATTGGATTCGCCCCTATAACAAACCGCGCGGGTATGAGAAAATAGAACAAGGAGCTTATTGGTAATGGAAGAAAAGAAAGAGAACAACAATTCTTTCTTGAAGCGTTATGACACCGTCATTGCTTTTTTAAGCCTCGAAATTGTGGCTTTGGCTTTATTTGGGCTAGGTGGCACGACTGGATTATCCATTTTCCGTGCATTGGGAATCGTCGTCACGGTTTTGATCTTTCCCTTTATTTCAGCTCATCATCAAAAAGAAGAATTGATGCAGATGGGGATCGCCTTGATTCCGGCGGCCTTCTTATTTCTCTTGCTGGCTTTTTCGCGTTTCTGGGTTGGCTATTATGGCAGCGTCTTTACTAGCTTAGTCAATTCCTTGTTGTTATTCCTTTCGCTTGTATCCTTTTTCCTAATTGGTTATGGAGTAAAACAAATCGCCTCTTTGAAGCGGGACGTCATTCTTTTAACGATTGGCTCGGCTTTGGGTTTATTTGTTTTAATTACGGGCTTATATTCTCTTGCCAGATATGGATTCTTCTACGCTTCAATTTATGCGAACAAGGTCTATTACTACGATGGTGTGATTTTCCAAATCGCCAGCGAAACGAAATATCTGTCCGGCTTCTCGTTCGTGGAAGTCTCGCTTCGTTATGGCAAGGTAGCGGCGTTTGTTTTGGCTTGCTCTGGCATCTCCGTTTTTGGTGTTGATTTCAAAAAGCAGTGGAAGCGTGGATTGATTTTCATCGCTTTTGCCTTGCTTGGGATTTTGGATTTGGCTGTTGTTCCTTACAAGATTCCTTTGATCTTCTTAGCCTTCATTTATGGATTAGGATTTATCCTTTTCCTCCTTTTCCGTCTTTTGAAGCCGAAAGACGATGCTGCGTTAGAAAAACGGAATCGCATCGCGAAGATTGTTTATCTTGTGTTTGTGATTTTCATCAGCGTTTTGGTCTTCCTCTTTGTTCTCGATGCAATTTTAGGACACCGCATTATTCCCACTTCTCGCGGTTTTGGAGAAGGAAGCTTCTTTGGCACGATGCAAGAAGAAATCAATCTCACCTTCTTCTCCAAAGGGGCGGATGATATCCGGCGTTTTGATTTCTTCTCTTTGCTTTTCGGGGCCAGTTCAAGCCGAGTTAGCCTATCGACATTCTCGCGATCCTTTGAATTCAATGTGCTTCTAGAAAACGGGGTTCTTGCTTTCCTTTTGCTCCTATATTGCATCTTTAGAATGGTTCGAAAGAGCTGGGTGTTCTTACAAAAGGATGAATCGTCTCTTGATGGGAAATTTGCTTTGGTAGGAATGCTTGTTGGATTATTCTTCTACCTTTCCCTTTTCGCGGACGAAATGCCTTATCGCCATGACGTGATCTTTACTCCTTTTACCCACAGCAACTGGTTGATTGCTTTGGTGTTCCTCTCTGGCTTGATTTGGACTTCTGAGGCCAAAGCGAAGAAAATCGAGGAGGCAATACAATGAAAAAGAAAATCGTTGGTGTTCTTTCTTTCTTGGCTTGTGCATGTTTAGCTTCCTGCGCAGATACTTCAGAACTTTATGATGGCGACGCCTATATTGGCAAAACCTTCTTAGGCAACCGTTATAACTTGTGGAGCAAGGGCTTGAAAGAAGCCTATCAAAACGTTTCTAGCGATCACGAGAAGACCCTTCCTTATCAAGCAACCGTAGATTCTCCAAAGGGTTATTTCAACGGATCAGGCAATTTCACATCTCCAGCCAAATGCAGGGGCATGGACCATGCAATCAGCCTGCACCACGATGATTTCTTAGTGGACAAAGAAGATCCAAAATCGTCTCTTCTCCGCTGGACGGCAACAGGCACCTATGGCGGCAGAGATATTTTCGATAGCGACATCATTTCAAACGGAATCGGCAAATGGGCTGATCAAAGCCCTCTATATGATGTTGTTTATGGGCAGACGAAGAAAATGTCACGCCTGCATTCTGGGTTCTCCCGCGGCTATCTTTCCAAACTTTATAATGGCCAAATTCAATGCGATGCCTGGTCATCTTATTCTTTGGTCGCGATCGATAAAGAAGGATACGGGACGTTATTCCCGGCAGAGTTAGAAAGCGCGAAATATTACGCGATGTCCTTACGCGGTGGCTCTGATACCAACGATTCCCATGCTGGCAGGATCACCATCTTTGACATCAACGTGACGTTCTATAAAAGGAATGGCTTGTCTTCTTTTGAAGGATTCACCGTCCATTTGGACGATGTGAAATTGCAGACGAATTATTCGGCGGAATGCACGTCCCTTGTTGGATTCTATTTCGAAGATGTTGGATACGATCCTCGTGGGGTCGTCGGCATGTCGATTACATATTCTTTGGTCGCGGATGAAGCAACTTTCAAGCCCATTCTTGAAGATGGGACTATTTCGGACTCTTCAATTACGGTTCATCCTAGCGACGATTATACCGATGGGGCAGATTACCATACGGGCATCATGGTGCTAGAAGTTTTTTTCCCTGATTCCAGTTGGAATTAACGATTCATTTCTTTCGAAAT
>CAMOEH010000113.1 GCA_946612055.1 uncultured Bacillota bacterium
GGGTTGTTTTCCCGATTATGAGTCGTAACCGGTTCGCGATCTGCTTAAGAGGCATCGCTAAAGGCGTTAAAAAAGTGGTGATTCAACTTTCTTATCCTTTTGATGAAAAAGGCAATCCTTTGGTTGAAGAAGAAGATGTGGATCGTCTTGGCTTAGATCCAAACAAAGACATCCTTTCCTTAGAAAAATATCGCGAATTATTCGGAACCCATCTCCATAAATTCACCGGGGTCGATTACGTTGATTATTATCAAAAGCTCGTTGAAGCCTGCGGGGCAGAATGCGAATTCCTTTTTGGCAATGATCCAAAGGCCATCTTAAAGAAGACCGATGTCGTGATTGCCGCAGATATTCATACCGCGCCTCGAACCAAATGGCTTCTTAAAGAAGGTGGCGCGAAGATTGTCATCGGCTTAGACGAGATTCTTAACGCTCCAATCGATGGAAGCGGATTTAATCCGGATTATGGCTTATTGGGATCAAATAAATCAACCGAAGACAAAATCAAATTATTCCCTCGCGATGGGCAGCCTATCGTCGAAGGCATTCAAAAAGTGATTTATGAGAAAACCGGCAAGAAAGTCGAAGTCATGATTTATGGCGATGGCGGATTCAAAGACCCCGTGTGCGGCATTTGGGAATTTGCCGACCCCGTGGTTGCCCCTTTCTATACGAAAGGATTAGAAGGCAGGCCCAACGAACTCAAAATCAAATATCTTGCCGATAATGATTTCTCTTCTTTAAGCGGTGAGCAATTGCAGCAAGCGATTGTTTCCAAGATCGAAGCCAAACAAAGCGATTTGCTCGGTTCAATGGCTAGTCAAGGGACAACCCCAAGGCGATTGACGGATTTGATTGGCTCTTTATGTGACCTCACTTCTGGAAGTGGGGACAAAGGAACCCCAATCGTCTATATCCAAGGCTATTTCGATAATTACGCGACCAAATAAGGAGAGAACTATGAACGAACAATTACGTGATCCCAAAATGGCAAGGATCAATGATTTAGAAAAAGCCAACGCTTTCATCGAAGAACAAATCAAAGCCATCCGTGAACAAGTGGGGAATAAAAAAGTCCTCCTTGCCTTATCAGGAGGTGTTGATTCTTCTGTGGTCGCGGCTTTATTAATCAAGGCTATCGGCAAGCAGCTTGTCTGCGTCCACGTGAATCATGGATTGCTAAGGAAAAACGAATCGGAGCAAGTCATCAAAGTCTTCCAAAAAGAGATGGATGCCAACTTGATTTATGTGGATGCATCCCGTCGATTCTTAAAAGCGTTGGAAGGCGTTGAAGATCCCGAAGAAAAAAGAAAAATCATTGGCAAGATCTTCATCGATGTCTTTGCCGAAGAAGCCAAGAAAATCGAAGGCATCGAATTCTTAGCTCAAGGAACGATCTATCCCGATATTTTAGAAAGCAAAGGAATCAAGGCCCATCATAATGTCGGAGGATTACCTCCGGAGCTATCTTTTGCTTTGGTCGAGCCCGTCAAATACCTTTATAAAGACGAGGTGCGTGTCGTTGGGGAAGCGTTAGGCTTGCCTCATAACATGGTTTACCGTCAACCCTTCCCTGGGCCAGGACTAGGCGTGCGTTGCCCTGGGGCGATTACCGAAGACCGACTAGAAGCGGTCCGGGAAAGCGATGCGATCCTTCGCGAAGAATTCGCTTTAGCAGGATTAGAAGGCAAGGTGTGGCAATATTTCACGATTGTCCCGCCTTTCCGTTCTACGGGAATTAAAGATAACAAAAGGACCTTCGATTACATGGTCGTTATCCGCGCGGTCAATTCAATTGACGCGACAAGCGCCTCTGTCGAAGAAATTCCCTATCCTTTGTTATTTAAGATTCGCGACCGCATCTTACAAGAAGTCAAAGGCGTCAATCGCGTCTTAGTCGATATTTCGCCTAAACCCATCGCGACCATCGAGTGGGAGTGAAGCCATGAAAGAGATCGAAAAGAAAATCCTCGAGGAAGGCAAAGTCATCGGGAACGATATCCTCAAAGTCGATTCCTTCCTCAATCATCAAATCGATGTGGCGGCTCTTCGCCTATTTGCCAAAGAAGTGAAAGAACATTTTGGGGAAGACGTGGACCGGATTTTGACCATCGAAACCAGCGGCATCGCGATTGCTTATGCCGTAGCTGAAGAATATGGTGACCTTCCTTTGGTCTTTGCTAAAAAAGCCAAGTCCAAGACGGTAGATGACAATGTTTATTCCACTCCCGTGAAATCGTTTACCCATGGAGGCGTTTCGGATGTAACCGTCTCCAAAAAATACCTTAAGCCAGGAGAAAAGGTTCTTATCGTTGATGATTTCCTTGCCGAAGGAAACGCGGCTTTAGGGCTTATCGATATTTGCTTTCAAGCCGGGGCAAAACCTGTCGGCGTGGCTATCGCGATCGAAAAGGTCTTCCAAGGTGGACATCAGCGGATTGAAGAAAAAGGCATCCCGGTTCATGCGGGTGCCTCGATTAAGAGCTTTGAAAACGGCGCGCCTGTTTTTCTAGTATGACGCTTTCACCAAAAAAAGAAAACGTGAAACCGCTTTTATTATCGACTATTTGACTTAGATATTCCCCCTTTCCATAATGAAGGTGCCGAAAACATCGGTATTCGTATATTTCCCTAATACGGTGGGCAGTCTCTACACTAGACCGTGAATCTAGTACTACGAATCCTCTTTTTTCGTTTTTTAGAGGTTTTCGTATTTGTAGGGCTCCCATCGACGCATGGGAGCTTTGTTGTTTCAAGGAGGGTATTAGAAATGAACAAGCCTGCGCGAATCCTCAGCATCGCCTTCGCTTCCGTTATTGCGGCAGTGGCGGCAACCAGTTGCGGCGTTACCGCCGAAGAATATGAACCGGGCACCCCGGTCAAAGTCGGTCTCATCTGCCTTCACGACAATGATTCCACTTACGATGCTAACTTTATCGAAGGTATGCAACGTGCCGCCAGCCATCTTGGCGATCGTCTCGAAGGCGCACCTTTGATCAAAACCGGCGTTGCTGAAAGCAAAGAAGCCTATAATGCGGCCAAAGACCTCGTTAAACAAGGTTGCAACTTCATCATCGCCGATTCCTTTGGACATGAAGATTTCATTCTCCGCGCCGCCAAACAATGGCCGAGTGTCACCTTCGCTCATGCGACCGGGACCAAAGCCAAAATCTCCGGCGTTAAGAATTTCCATAATGCATTTGCTTCGATTTATGAAGGACGCTATCTTGCTGGCGTTGCCGCTGGACTTAAATTAGCCGACATGGTGGCTGCCGAAGAATTAAAACCAGCTAATTTCGATGCCGATGGCAATATCAAACTCGGCTATATCGGCGCTTTCACCTATGCCGA
>CAMOEH010000114.1 GCA_946612055.1 uncultured Bacillota bacterium
ATAGATTTCGCTGACCCATTCGCTGCCACGATAAGAATTGATCAATCGATAATGGTCGTTATCGTCTTGGTCATAGATCAAATGCATGTTGGCGATCGTCCTTGAATCAAAGCTCGCATCGACGAATTTGTCTTTGTAATCTAACAATGGGATTTTGGTAACGGGGTTATAAGCGATCTCATCTCCGGCATAGAATTCATAGCCGACCAAATCGTGGAGGAGATCGTAAGTTCCATACAATACCCCCTCTCCTTTTTGATTAGGGTTGGAATAAAGGTAGATGTTATCGTCTTGGGTGGAAATGAAATAAGACGAGATCTTGTTGTCTAATCTAGAAAAATCATAGGTTTCATAGGCGCTAGAAAAAAGCGAAGTCGGGCCAAGAGAAATGTAATTGGAGCCTTTGATGACTTCATTGTCTTTGACGATTTTTAGACTCGCACCGCTTGACAATTTGATGGTATTCGCAAGTTCATCCGCCGCCGCAGAGATTTTTTTGCTCGGCGACCTAGGAATGACGATTTGATATTCGCTAGAACGATTCGAAACGATGTATTTTCCTTCGATGACCTCCGCGCTTTTTTCTTGGCTATCTTCCGAAGAGGAGGTAGAAGAGCAGCTAGGAGCAAGCAAAGTAACCGTGCAGAGGAAGACAAATAGTCCAATGGATTTCGATTTCATCTTCTTTCCCTCCTCATCGAGCCGTGAATTCGATCTTTGTTTCGACTTTGTTGTAATCGTTGTCGTAGCAAAGGAATTTCAAAACGTATTTCCCTTTCATCTCCAAAACGAAAGTCTCCTTATTGACGATGAAAGAAGAATTGTAGATATTGGCGTTAGCAGACAAATACGAAGTCACTTCTCCGTTATTATCTTTGATCAAAAGGCGTTCTTGGTAATCAGGCAAAATCAAGAGAACATCGACCGTGTAATAGCCTAGATTGTCGCTAGCAGAATACGAAGGAATCTTGATTTTATCGCCCACCGAATAAGTCGAAGAAAGATTATTGGAGACCTGCAATACCGGGGCAATATCGTCATAGACGTTGATGGCGGTTTGATAGGTCGTTTTCTTCGAAGCGGAATCGGTAGCGCGGTAGATGAGCAAATAAGAACCATAATCATCGAAAGAGAAGGATTGCTCAACGGATGCATCGCCATTATTGATGATAACTTCGTCATTGGGATCATAAACGCTTATATTGCAATGGACATCGGAGAAGACATCGAAGGCTTCGGCGATGGCGGATTTTGCCTTTCCGCCGATTTTCCCCTCGTTAGGAACTAAACCTTTCAATATGATGACGGGAGAAACCGTATCCACGCGACGGTCGCGTCCGCGATGACCGAGATTCTGGTTGGAGATCTTATCGATATCTAGCCTCATCTCGCCTTGGATTCCACTGACGCTAGTACGCATATAAACGCCATTAGAGAAGCCATCAAAAGGCGAGCCGTCATCGAAGCAATTCACGTTCATGACAAAATTATTGCTCGCAGCTAGGCTAGAAAGGACGCCATCGCGATTGGAGAAATTGATTTCGAAGATTGTTTTCTCTTCCGAATTTCGACTATAGAATTCGTGCTCTTCCGGTTCGGCAAGAGTTGAAATGTAGAGCTTGTCACTTCCTTTGCGAATAACGAAAGTCAACGATTTGCTCGGATCAAGAGAATCAGAATATTGGACATAAATCCGTCCGTAATCATCATATCCAGCGCTAGTTTCTAATCTCGCCACCAAATTGTCATAGGGCAAAACGTTGGCAAATAACGTCGAAGCGTCATGGCTATTGCTAACGAGCCGGATCGAAAATTCTTCCTCGGAAACCGAATCGAAGTCGCCATAGAAATATTCTCTTTGATCTAGCGTTCCATCGGCTAAATGAGGGCTTACGACATCGATGTCTTTGACGTATTCTGCATTGCCGCTTTCCCCGGCAAAGCGATAAGACAATTGGCAGGATTGACCGACGATAATCGCATTATCTTTGTTTAAAACGCCATTGACATAGATCTCTGGGCTTAACGTTTTCCTTTGGCCATCCACATATTCGACCGCTTCCATCGATGGCAAAAGGTAAGTATGGCCTTCGATCAAAACCGGGGCAAAGGCAGGGCTAGCCGTGATGACGGGTTTAACTGGCGTTTTGACATCTAAAGTGATTTCTTTGGTCGAAGAGTTGCCAATATAATCAAAGGCCCGGTATTTGACTTTATAAATATCGGGAGAGGTGGGCGTAAAGGAATGGCCTTCAAAGGGGATTTCGTCTCCATTGGAATGGAACAATTTCCGTTCGACAATGATTTTGCCGCTTCCACCGCTAGTCCCTATTTCTTCCGCTAAAGGCAAGGAAATCGGCGAATAGATATCACCAAGCAGGGTTTCTTCGACCAAATCAAGCTGAATTTGCTCTAGGCTATTGGAGGCGAAGACACTGATTGCCCGGGTCGCTTTATTGCCGGAATGATCACTACTTTCATAATAGAGGATATAACGCCCCTCTTTCTTCGGAATGAAGGCGTTATCAATAACGGAGACGTCTTTGA
>CAMOEH010000115.1 GCA_946612055.1 uncultured Bacillota bacterium
AATGACAACGTGAACAACAAAATCACGATTGATTCCATCGCCGCGGGGATGAATTTCTCCAAAAGTTATCTCCAGCACGTCTTCAAAGAAGCGATGGGCGTTCCCATCTCCCAATATATCCTGATCCAGAAAATGCAGGCCGCGAATTTCTTGCTTGAAGAAGGGAAATCGTTAAAGCAAGTTTCTTATGAACTTGGATACAAATATTACCCAACCTTTTTCTCCGCTTATAAGAAATTCTTCGGCCATTGCCCAAAGGAAAGAAGAAAAATCAATGACTGAATATCTTTTGCCTTCTAAGATCATTGCCTCCGAAGGTGTGGAGAATCTTGATTATCTATTTCAACCAACGAGGTTATGCGCGTTGCATTTTGGCCTAGCCTCCATGTGGAAAGATTTCACCAAATTCAAAGGAAAAGGATCTTATCTCATCCTCGATTTCGGGAAAGAAATGTGCGGAGGGCTACGCGTCTTCACCGCGGGATTAACTTCGCCAAATTGTAAAATCCGAGTCCGTTTTGGCGAAAGCTTAGGCGAAGTCAATTCTTCGTTAGGCGAGAAAAGAAATCCAACCAACGACCATTCTTTAAGAGATTTCGTAACGATGCTGACTTGGTCGGCGGATTTAGAAATTGGGAATACTGGCTTCCGCTTCGCCCGCATCGATATCCTCGAAGAAAAAGAAGTCTATATCCGAGGCATCTATTGCAAAAACAATCTTTTCTCCGCCCCACTAATCTATGAATATTCAGGAAAAGACAAAACCATTAAGGAAATCTTTGATGTCGCGAAAAGAACAATCGATCTTTGTTCTTCTAGCGGATATATCTGGGATGGCATTAAAAGGGACCGTGTCGTTTGGATTGGCGATTGCGCTCCTGAAGTCATGGCTTTGATGACTCTTTATGGAGACGTCTCTCCCATTCGAAACTCTTTGGATGCGGCCGAAGAGGCTTATCCGATTCCAACCTTCATCAACGCGATATCCACCTATTCGATGTGGTGGGTCATCATCCTTCATGATTATTACGAAGAATTCGGTTGCCTTGATTATCTAAAATCGAAGCAATCCTATCTTCTCGGCTTAGAAGGCTTATTTGATAATCTAATCAATGAACAAGGGGAATTGGATTCAAAAATCCGTCATATGGTCGATTGGCCAACCGTTGGAACCATTGACGAAGATGTCGGCATCCGTTGCATCTTCTTAATGGCCATCAACAAGATGAAGGATCTATATTCGATTCTTGGATTAGACGAGACTCGTTTAGATAACATCAAACGTAAAATCCTTGTTAAACCCCTCGTGGCTAAGGTGAAGAAACAAGTCATCGCCTTAAAATATTTCGCGACGGGCGAATTAAGCGAAGAAGAATACCAATTGCTCATCAAAGATGGGGCAAAAGGATTCTCGACGTTCATGAGTTATTACATCCTCTCGGCGATTGCTTCTAAAGACGAAGCTTTGGCCATCAAACTCATGAAAGAATATTACGGGGCGATGCTAGAAAAAGGAGCAACCTCGTTTTGGGAAGATTTCGATTTGTCGTGGTGTAAAGATTCGGGACGTGTCGACGAAATCGATCCGTCCAAAAAAGATATCCATGGCGATTATGGGGCCTATTGCTATGTCGGCTACCGTCATAGCTTATGCCATGGCTGGTCCACCGGCGTCATCAAATTCATCAAAGAGCACTGCTAATTAATAAACCATCACGTAAGCGGCACGTCCTGCAGATAATTTAATTTGCAGCGTTTTCGCGCCCATTGATACAACGCGAGGCAAGCCGGATTCGTAAATGACGGCATATTCATAATTCTGGTTGAAAGTCATCGTGATGGTCTGCAATAGCTCCGCGCTGAAGCTGTTATAGACGTTTTGGACCATATACATGTATTTGTTATCGGTTTTGTTTCTTAATCCTGTAGCCAAAACCCAGTCTCTTGTTGTTGAGACGTTCGTTAGCTCACCATAAGTAGAACTAGAAGGATAAGAAGCGGAAGATGTCGTCTTCGAATAGATCTTCGCGCTATTGTAACTTAAGTTGTATTTATATAAATGCATCCATTCGTAATCGAAACTAGAGATGACCGGCGCGAAAGCGTTGATCTCGTGAATCTGGCTTTGGAAATAATAATAGAGATCGGTTCTATTCCCATCGACGTCTAAGAAGGAACTGTTATCAATCCAGGTTTCGCTGCCTGTCACCGCCCTAACGCAATAGACGAAATAGGAAATATGCTTCACGCCAAGACCTAAGGCCATGTTATTGATCCAGGCAATATCCGCGCGGTTAAGGATTCTCGTTCCATAATATGTCACGGCTTGCGTAACAAAATACATATCGAGATTATTGGTTTTGCAATACTCGGCAACGATAAGCAAGTTGCGCATATAGAAATAGTTGAGGCCCTTCTTCTCGTAGATATTGTCTTTGTCGCTAGAAGCGAAGGGATAAGCATCGAATTGGATGTAATCGAGGCCACTATTGGCGACGAAGGCGTTCAAATACGTTTTGTAATTCGCTTCGTGTTGCGCGTCACTGACGGTGCCAGAAGACGTAACGCCCGTAAGCACTGCATCGGAAGTTGAAAGAGGCTGCAGGTTGGCATTGACGTAGAAATCTTCGCGGCTCAGTTTGGTTTTAACTCTCTTGATGGAAGCCATGAGGTCTTTGAAGCCGCCATTAAGCATCTTATAGGTTTGCTCGTCGCCGACATTGACGCCAAAGCAAGCGGGATGATTCATGTAGATGCCAAGACGATGCTCAACGAAAGCATCAAGATCATCCGTGGTAGAGAAGCGATAATTGTCGCCCACCTTAGGAATGTATTGATGGGCGAATTTATTCCCGGTTGGATTGCCATCGGTATCCACGCTTTCCAGCAAATCGACGCCGATGATCGAAGTGTTGTATTTGCTTAAGACGGTGAAGCATAAATCAACGACCATCACCTTTTGATTGAGCTTGGCCGCATTATCGAAAAGATAGGCCTCCGCATCACTTAAAGCGGTCTCGTATCGCCCGATTTGGATGGCTTGCTCATACATCATCTCCAAGCCCGTGTTTTGGAATTCGACGACTTTGTCGATTCCCAAATACGACTCGTAATCGCTTCTCGACGCTTGGGAATTGGTGGAGGAATAAGCGTGGGTAGCGATGCCGTCTCCTTGATAATTGGGGATAGCTTTCATCGTCGCGGTTCCAGATAAAGTCACATTGATTGGAACAATATGATTGCCATTCGTGGTGAAGATCTTCAATTTGACCGTGCCAGAAACCTTTTGATTATTAGATTCTGGGAGCATCTGCACCAAAGCAGCATGCGGCAATAGATAATTTGAGCTACTGACCTCATAGGGGAATTCGTGTTCGCCTACCATCATGCGATAGACGTTGGAATAGCCAGATAAGGTGTAATAGGTGTTAGCGCCATAGGCAACGGAGATGTTAATTCCGCTAGAAGCATCGGCAAAGGCAACGGGTTCGAAATAGATATGCTCGCAAAGATGGTGATTGTCGTGGATATAGGAAACCGTCGCAAGGTGAATACCTTCAGTAACAGGACTTTGATCGATCTCGACTTCGTTGCCGGAAGCCCCACGAATAAAGGCGGTATTTCCATCAATAGAAACGGAAACGAATTCATCGATGGAAGAGGATGTTTTGATCTTTAGTCCAGTAGAAGGAGAATAATGGGCTTGTCCCATGTTGCTATAGGAAGAATAGTGAGAGATACGGATGTTATCGATATAGATGGTGCCGGCTCCGAAAGCATTCGTCGTGAAGCGTCCCGTGCTTTCGGTAATGTCGGCCTTAGATAGGCTCAAGGTCGTCCATTCGCCCTTTTTCAAGGTCAAGGTGTGGCCAGCCATCGTCGTCGCGGTCAGTCGGCTCATATCGTCAGTATAGGCATCGAAGACAAGGACATCCTCATCCCCCATCATCTTGACGTATTCGGGGTTAACCTCCATCGTTCCTTCGGCTTTTTTCGTTAACTTTAAGCTATATAAGCCATGGCTTGCTCTTTCGGTTGTGATTTCTGCTCCCGTGGCTGCTTTCCAGCGGCAAGAGAAAAGGAAGACTCCGCTATTGGTGCATGCTTTGATGTTGGCTTCCGTGTTTTCGAATTTGAATTTGGAAGCCCCGGCATGCCCGTCGTTTGCATCGGAGAAGCAATCAACATGGAAAGCGCCTACGTTTTCAAAGGAAGTCAATTCATTGGTCGCAAGACGGATGTTATCGATATAAACGGTGCCAGTAGGCGAGCCTTGGAGGATAAGGAATCTGCCGTCGGCAGTAATCTGAGATTTCTTGAAATGGAAGGTATGCCATTTACCGTTTCGGATGGATTCGTTCTCTTGGGAGACGATGCGGCCATTTGTACCATCTAAAATTGCTCCACTGCCGCTAGACCACCAACCATTGAAATCGACCGTTGAATAAAAATCAAAGAGGATGCCTTCATCCGGGATCGTCGGATTTCCGCCGTTTTGGTCTTTGATGGCCAAAGAAAGATAACCACTATTCTTTTTGAAGGCGATCGATCTTTCTCCTTCGGTGTGCTTTTCATAATTTGGCCCAACCGAGGTGGTATCTAAAGCGGACCCATTAATTTGAAATTGAGCGGCTGCCGTGACCGGATTACGGAGGTAGAAATTCGTTCCAGAAACGGTCGCATATCCATTTTCGAGGCCGTTGCGCGAATTGTAATCGTAACAATCCGTATAAGACAGAGCGAAATTATCCAGGTAAAGGTCATAGGGTCCACTCGCCCCATATTGGATAAACCAATCGTTATCGCCCATTTGGGAATAAACGCCACGAGTAAGGAGGAATTGCTTATAGGTATTGGCGATGCCATAGCCCGTATTGTTCCGTTCGTAGCAAGAAATAATCTCGTTGTTGTTATTCACATATGAGGCATCGACTTTGATATGACGGAAATTGTTGGTTGTCACCGTCCCTTTTGCATAGAAAGATAACGCCTTAATCTCTGGATCGGAGAAGACATAATCAAGATATCCTTTGTCGATGCGAAGATGGGAATCTTTGCCTCCAGTTCCCGTAAAGGATGCCTTCAAGGCTTTGCTACCATCAATCCCTTCGTTATCAACCAAAGACAAAGAGTTGAAGCCATCATAAATCGAAATATAGGAATTGACGCCGTCATTGAAATCAAACAATTTGCTATACGGCTTGATGAGCCTTTCATCATTATCGGGCAAGGAATTGATGAATTGGCTAGCGGGGGTTCCGCCTTCGGTGATGGTTCCATTAGTCGGGGCGGAGAAAAGATTAGTATGGCTAGAGCAACTAACCCAATATTCTTTGATGCCTTTTTGGGTGGTCGAGGCGTCCACTTTATTGTAATGGACCCATTCCTCATTCACCGGCGAAGCAAAGATGGAATTGGGGGAGAAAGTAACGGCAAGAGTGATGGCAAGAAAGGATAAAGTAAGGGATGAAACGGAGATTAACGTCGTTTTCGATGGCCTCATTCTTTAATGCCTCCCAAAGATAGATTCGCCATGAGCTTGTCTTTCAAGAAGATGAAGAGAAGGACAATGGGCGATGCCGTGGAGATGACTCCGGCGAATTTCATCGTCGTCGTGACCGTGATGCCTAAAGCCCCCGCGCTGCCAGAAGACAAGCG
Organism: uncultured Bacillota bacterium; assembly: GCA_946612055.1. Next base: position 5,659 of record CAMOEH010000115.1, read on the forward strand.
GTAAATGCCATAGGCAAGGGTTGGATAGCTTGGCATATATAGCAAGGGAGATTGATAGTCATTCCAAAGGTTAACAAAGGAAATGAGGAAGACCGTGGATATCAGTTTGATCGACATCGGAAGGACAACGCGGGTGATGGTTTGCAGTTGATTAGCCCCGTCGATTTCCGCGGCTTCAAGATACGTATCCGAATAATTCTCGAAATAGGCATAGAAAACGAAGAAGTACATGCCGAAGAAATTGAATTTCTGAATCAACGATCCGTGCAAGGTGTTATAGATGCCTAGGTCCCTCATCAAAGTGATCATGGCTGGATAATTGCCAACAATCGGGATGATATAAACGATGAGAGCGATGCCATAAAGGATCTTCGAGAATTTGAATTTGTATTTGCAAAGGATATAGGCAACAACAGCCGGGACGATCGTTTGCAATAACCCGCCTAAGCCCGCATAAATTAAGGTGTAGACAAGCATCATCGCGAAGCTAACTTCCCGAGGAGGCTGGATGATTTGTCCGAATAGACGCGAATAATACGATTGGTCCCCGATTTGAATCTTAAATTTCGTCAGCATGTCGATGAAATTATCGAAGAAGCCAAATTCCGGATCATATTCTCCTGTCGGCCAGGAAAAATAATTCCCGGCATCGAATTCATAGCCGGATTTAAAGGAATTCAAGATCGTCCATAAGACGATCAAAGTTAAGATGATGGTGAACACCACCAAAAGCAAAGCGATCAAGGAATAGAAAAGGGTACCGACTAGCGATTTGTTCTTGATTCTGTTTTTTCGATTCAATTTCAATCTAGCCATAATACTTTCCTATTTCGCAGAAGGCCCATATTTGAGCAGCAATTTCCGGACGATGAGGGTGACCGGGAATAAGACGATCGTGATGAGCAAAGAGAAGGCGCTTAAGGTGCTATAGCTAGCAACTTCAACCGAATCCGGGACAAGTCCACCGGCTCGATTTTGGGCTTCGCTATAAAGGAAGAAACCGATGGTCGCCAATTTGTCGTCTTGGAAGCTAAAGGTGAATAGATACATTTGATTGGTAAAGATTGTTCCTATCGTCATGATGATGAAGGAAACAATCGTTGGGAAAATGCAAGGCAGGGTCACGTGGAAGAATTCCTGGATGGGGTTGCAACCATCGAGTTCGCTTGCTTCCACTAAAGAAGGCGGGATATTGGTCATCGCGCCGGTGAAAAGAAGGACGTTCGTACCAAAGCTCATAAAGAGGACGAAACAAAGCAATGTCGTTCTTCTTACATCAATAGTCGAATTCACAAGCAAGTCTGGAAGCTGAGATCCAGGGAAAGCTTCTGTTAGCAAGACTTTGACGATAATGACAAAGACCGTGCCCGAGATAATCTGAGGAAGGAATAGCAATACGCGGAACAATCCGGCGAAAAGCTTTCGCTTATAGATGTAATAAGAGAAAAGTAGCGCAAGAGGAATGCCAATAAAGAATTCGACAACGAACAAAATTAAAGAGTTCTCAATCAACTGAGGCTTTTCTTTAAATATCAGGAAGACGTTTTTGAAATTCTCGATGCCGGCAAAAGAGCTGACATATCCCCCGCCATCGGCGATTTCATAATGCTGGAAAGCAAGAATGATGCTATCGATGTTGACGTAGATATAAAACAAAGCGAATTGAAGTAACGGCAACGCCAAAATGAGGATATAAAAGATCAGCCGCTTCATGTAGCGAGAATTCTTGAAGGGCGATGTCCTTTTTCTTTTTTTGGCGACCATATTAGGCATAATTGCTGAAGAGTTCCTCCAAATCGTTATAGATTCCGGTGAATAGTCCTTTCACGTGGTTGAATTTTTTGTCGTAGTAGACCGATAGTTGGACGAGGCTATCTCCGCCATCGCTAGCGATCTGAACCGAGACTTCGTATTCGTTTCTTTTGGCGAAGATGTCGTTATATTGTTCGTTGGCCTCCACTCCTTCATATCCGTTCCTTTTGAGATATCCGACAATCGAAGTGAAAACTTCATAAGTAGGCAGATGCACTTTTATCGGCGGGCATTTGCCTTTCTTAGAGCTAGGCTCAGATGTCGAATAATAACGGGAGAAGATCATAGTAGTTCAATGGCCTTTGTCGTTTCCTCGTCGAAGAAGAGAACCTTATCCAAATCAAAACAATAGGCACGTGTATCCCCAATTTGGACGCGATGCTTCGCGGGTTCTTTGATCGTGATCTTTTGTTTGTCGATGCTGCCATAGACGATCTTTTCATGTCCTAGAAGCTCGACGATATCGCATTGAACGTTGACGAGGTTGCTTGGCGTTTCGTTATTTTGATCGCCTTCTTCATAAATGTCTTCTGGGCGGATGCCTAAGACAAGGCGTTTGCTTAACCAAGAAGCCAAGCGATCCCTGCATTCTTGATTCAAAGTGATCTTGACGTTACTATCGCCATCGACGATGAAATTCTTGCCATCGAAGGTTCCTTTAAGGAAATTCATCGAAGGGGAACCGATGAAGCCGCCAACGAACATATTGGCCGGATGGGAATAGACTTCTTCCGGGGTGCCGATTTGCTGGATATAGCCATCTTTCATGATGACGATACGGCTAGCCATCGTCATGGCTTCGGTCTGGTCGTGGGTAACATAGATCGTCGTCGCGCCAACCCGTTGATGGATTTTGATGATTTCACTTCGGGTTTGGACGCGTAGCTTAGCATCCAAATTGGATAAGGGCTCGTCCATCAAGAAGACCTTAGGATGACGGACAATCGCTCTTCCTAAGGCAACACGCTGCCTTTGTCCGCCCGATAAAGCGGCTGGCTTTCTCTTCAAATAAGGGATAAGCCCTAAAATTTCGGCCGCGGACATGACGCGATCAGCAATCTCTTTGTCGTTATAATGACGGAAAGCATACAAAGGAGTATCGTCCGTATTTTGGACTTGTTTGAGTTCCTCTTTCACTTCTTCGATGCGCTTCTCGTCGATGGGGTCGGCTTTTTCTAGTTTCTTTAGCTCTTCGGTCAACTCTTTCACTTTCTTTCGGTCGAAAGAGAGGACTTGGGTGGAGTATTGCTCTTCAAGCTCCACCAAAGCGACTTTGGCTTCGTTGCTTTTTTCGAACTTGAATTGTTTGATGCGATCTTTGCTGGCTTTCTCTGCCTTTAAAGCAAGTAATCCTTCGTTTAATTCTTTTTGCTTTTGATCGATGATCTCTTGCTTCTTGGCTTTGAATTCGGGGTTATCCGAATCAAGTTCAACCACAGGGCGATAGGTTTTCCTTAGTCTTAAAGCAAAGGCCATGTTCTCATAGACGCTCATATGGGGATATAGGGCGTAATTTTGGAAGACCATCGCGATATCGCGGTCTTTCGGAGCCATCGTGTTAACGCAGGTATCGTCAATCCAGATCTCGCCATCGGTGATTTCTTCAAACCCGGCAATCATCCTGAGGGTCGTCGATTTGCCACATCCAGAAGGGCCGACGAAAACGATGAATTCTTTATCAGCGACTTCCAAATCAAAATCAAAGACCGCCTGAACTCCGTTTGGGTAGATTTTGTTTACTTTCTTTAGAGATAACGTGGACATGTGACCTCCTCATGCGTTCTTCCAAGACAAGATGTTGCCTTCGGTAGACCAATATTTTTCGTCAAAAGCGGAATAATCGTTGGTGGAATTTGCCATATCTTCGTAAGTCGAATAATGTTTGATGGTGCTTACGGGGCGATAGTCGTATTCTTTGGCATCAAGATCTGCATATCGCCTTGTGTCGCAATAATATTTGCGGTTAACCGTCATCGGGGTTTCCGAAACGAGGATGACGCTATTGTAGGAAGAATCGTTGAACCGGGTGCTTTGAGTCAAAACGGTCATCGCCCCATAATTTAATGGAGCGGATACGGAACCCGTGTATTCAAATAAGCAGCAATTCACGTTCGCGCTATCGGTAAAGCAAGCCGCGACCATCGCGTTATCTTGCGAAACCATGCTCGAAGCAGAATTGATGAAGACATTTTTCACCGTTGCTCCATAGACATAGGTTGCCAAGACGAATTTATTATTCTTAGAGTTATTGGTGATTTTGGCATCGACGAAGGCCACGTTTTTTACTTCTGCCCTATTGCCAAGGATGAGGAATAGCCCGCCAAAAGGAGCTTCAAAATTACGGATGACGTGCCCTTGGCCGTCGAACGTGCCGACGAATCCGCAGGAAGGGGTAATCTCATTAGGACCTTTGCCGATCATTCTCGTATTGTCGCCATAAGAAACACCACTGCAATCAATATCGTTTGCAACGATGTAATAGCCGTCATTTTGGTATTTCTGGACTTTTTCGATATCGGCACCGAAATCAATCTGGAAATCCTTTAGATCTTCGGCGCTGGTGATAACTTTTGCATAAGCTTTGAAGGTAACGACGCAAGCGGCTTTGCTATTGAATAAGACGATTTGTTGCTTCGCAAGGTTATGGGATTGGATGCCAAGGACTTTCCCGCCTTGGACCTGGTATTCGACGCTTCCATCAACCGATGCGGCCTTTAAAATGGTTTCATCGCCAGGGAAATAATCGAAGATGTCAGAAGGGAATTCACCAATCGAGGCATCGATGATCAAGTCTTCGTCGATATATTCATCGATATAGACATAATTGACCATGATCGGGATTTCTTTGCTATAGCTACCATAGGTAAGAAGCAATGATGCCCTACCCATTTTCGCGGAAGAAATTGTGTGCGAGGAAGAATCGTAATTTACGACACCTTCCGTATCGACAACCGTCATCTCTACTTGATCAGAAAGATCTTCGCCATTGACGTTTAATCCAATCAAAGGAGTGAATTCCGTGCGATAGGTTTGCTCTTTATATTGTTCAAACGTATAGAGGCGGATTTCGGCATATTCCCTGCCCTCTTCGTTTTTCTCTTTCAAGGTGAAGATAACGGATTCTTTGATTTCGATGAAAATCGGATAGACGTGTAACTCATTTCCGCGGAAAGAAGCATTGATTTTTAGATTCAAGGTTCCTTGCTTGGTCGGGATAAAAGTATCGCCTTCCATTCTGCCTTCGCCCGTGATGGATTCGATAGAGTAAGTAAGGCTTTCGGGTTCGAAGAAGGCATTGCCAAATCTTACTTTCGAATCGAAGGTGAACGGGGTTTGGGTATCCAAAGATAGATGATGGTCTTCGATGCCTTCAACAACAAGAGCAGGCACCAAATCATTTAAGGAGACGAGGAAGTCGCATTTCGCATTCGCGTTTCCCTTGCTTACATCAACCCAAGCAGATCCCTCCGCGATAGCCGTGACGACCCCTTCTTCATCCACCGTAATAACGGAAGGGTCGCTTGAAGTGAAAATCACGTCGTAATCTTGATCCAAATCTTCATAAGCGACGGTCAAATAGAAGGTATCCCCAATTCCTAAAGCAACCGAGGTGGAATTCAAAACGATGCGGTTAGTTTTCTCCACTTCTGAAGAAGTCGTTCCGCTTTGGCCGCAGCTAAATAAAGAGAACGAAGCCAAGGCCAAGATAGAAGATATCAAAGGCAATTTTCTCATATCGTCCTCCTATGCATAGACCTCAGGCAATTCGGCAACGGAGCTTCCTCCGGCTTCGCGGGTCATCATCCCTTCTAAGCGGAGGGCATAGATGTCTTCTTTTAGCCTGGTCGCTAGTTCGACGCATTCTTGATACGTCAAATCAATCTCGCCATATAAAGATAGTTTCGCGTATAAGGGGAAGAAGCCCTCGGCTTCAATGTTGTATTTGATGATTCTCTTTTCTTCGTCACTTAAAGAAGAGGCAGCATTAACTTCCTGTGCTCTGTCAATCTGCTCGATCAAACTATTTAAACCGGCAAGAGAATGGTAATCTCTCTTGCTGATGCCGTTATAAATGCTTCGATTATTGATGAGCGTGTCGCCGTATTTTTCCAAAATCTTGGAATTGTAGGCACGCAGCAAACCAAAATAATCCCACATCTGTTGATAGGCTTTGCCATACATCGCTTTGAAATAACGGTCCATCAACGTCGTTTGATCTAACGTCGAGTCCCAAGACAATTTGGAGTTGAGATAGACCTTCAAATTATTGAAGTTGGTGCCCGTTAATCCACTAGCGGAGGTATCTTGCCCCTGGGCAAAGAACATCTTTAGCCCTTTGGAAGAGATGTAGTTATACATCGGCTGGTTGTAGAAAGAGAACGAATCGAAGAAATAAGGATAGTTGGTGAAGTTCGTTTGATAAAGCCATAAATAGGTGGAATCGGTGAGGCATCCCCAAGAATCGATCGTCTCTTTGATTCCCATGTTGGAATTGACTCCGGCATTATGGATGGGGTTGTTGAAGAAATCGAATTGGAAATCACCACGATCGATGATGGCGAGATAAACGCCGGTATTCTTCTCCAAAACTACCGAAGGATCACTTGGAGTATAGACGAGTTGGTCGCCGGTTCCTTCAATTTTGACTGGCGCATCAACAAATGCGTTATAAGCGAAATAGATGATTTGGAAGTTTTCGCGGTAATAGGCTTTGTTTTCTGGTAGCTTTTGCCAAGCATCTACTCTTTTGGCCACTTCATTCACGAATTGGATGAGGGCGGCGCTTGAAGCACCATATTGTTGTTCATGCGCGGTGCAATGGGGACAATTGCAGGTATTGTGGTTATCTTCCATCGTGAAGGTCATGACATTCATGTGCGGATAGGCAGCTGGGGTGAAATGGACCATCGAATTCTTGATCTTGCGGAATACAAGATCCACGAGGGCCTCGTATTCTTCCGCGTTTCCATGGGCCGTATAGCAAAGCTGCGGAGCGATGGACGTCGATAAATCGGAGAACCAGGAAGGATGAGATCCGCCATAGACGCTAAAAGGAACGTAGGTATCCGTGTTGGTGGATAGTTTGCTGGGCGAACCATAATCATCGAGGTCGCGGTAAACCGGCATGAAGTAGAAGCCTCTGCCTTTGGAAGTGCGCATACGGTAGCCGTAATTGCTTTGATCGTAATTGCCATTCCCCGGGATCAAGAAGCCATAATTCTGAGCGCGATGCCTAACATCGGGAATGTCGGTTACATCGAAATAATACAAAACGAGGTTTTTGACGTTACGGTCAATCTCATAGACATCGGGAGAATATTGCTCGTAATGAAAATAGATGTGCATGAAATCATAAACGGAATTGAGGGTGCCATAATCGCTTCCGCCGACGATGAAGATGGTGTTGTTCTTCGTGACGATGCGGCATCCATCATCGGTTAATTCATTCAAATCGATTTCTAGGCCAGAGGTTTTTAAGAGGTTCGTTTGACCTAAAGAGATGTACGTGTCGTTTGAATTGAAGGAAAGCCCTTTGTCGGTAACGGCGGAAATGGTAATGCCTGTGGCCTGCTTAAAGAAATGGACGAATTCTTCTCGAGCAAGCGAAATCTGATTCGAGGCGGTCTCAGGGACAACCAATTTGTAGTTGGTTTTGCCATCGCGGACAAACGCCTTTCCTGATTTCGTGTAATGGAAATCGTGCTTTCCTTGGAAATAAGTCGTTTCGGGATCGACATGGATATCTTCATATCCGGTGGTAACGACGCCATTTTCATCAATGTGGACGTGTTGATAATCGTCGCTAGAAATCGAAACCTTGCCTTTGCCACAGCTAGAAAGGATGCAAATTAGGGCCAAGAAGGAGCCGAATCGTTTCCATAAATTAGATCGTTTCATCTTTCCTTCCTCCTTTATTTCACCCTAACCGTGTAGTAGGTCATCGCTAAATTACCGGTAGAATCCATCGCGCAATAATAGATGCGGTAATCGCCTGTTTTTTCTAAAGCGAGCTTTTTGCCGCTTAATTTGGAATAGAGGAAATCAGGATCAAGGACATAGATAGAAACCTCGACGTTCTTATCGTAATTGTCGCTGACTTGATATCCTTTGATCTTGTGCTCGCTATGCAAAAAAGCTAAGACGACCGTTGAAGTATCAAAGCCATCATCAAGAGAAATCGTTGGGGCGAGATTATCCGTGCAATAGACCATCCTTAGCCCGTTGAGTCCCGAATTGTTCCCGGCTTGGTCTTTGTACGTGTAATAGATCTCATAGACACCTGGCTTATCCAAAGCGAAGGAATGGAATTGGGTGATGTCTTGCTCGCCATCTAAAGCAACGTTTGCCGTGCTATAAACGGTTTGCCCACCTTCAAAATCATCATTCTCATAATAGGTGACCGTGAAGAAATAATTGCCTTCGAAATAAGGAGAAAGCGTATCGGCCGGATAGAAGAAATCCAAATCGATAGAAGAGCCTAACGAATGGTTGCCTTCAATATGAGGAGCGTTAACTGTTGGCGCGGTGCTATCGCCAGAAGAAGAGTTCATGGTCTGGCCATTGATGTTTCTTAAAGCAAGTAGAGACGGCCCTTTGATGTTAACGAACTCAAATGAGAGGTAGAAGCGGTCCATGGGGAATGGATTGGATAAAGAGACGGCATTATCAAAGGAATCCGAGAGAATTCCTCTCATGGGATCATAGGATAAGGTATAGGAGGCCGGACTGACGTTATAGGCGATTTCGTTATTGAAATTGATCTCGATTGCCTTGCCGTCGGTTTTCCCAGCAAAAGTGATGACATATTGATTGGTCTCGTCTTCAAAATCGGTCAAGACGACGTTAAGGCGAGAAGCGGTCAAATTGCTGCTACCAAGATCGAAAGTCAAAAGGAGATTGGAGAAATTTAACGGGTTGATGAATGTGGTTTTGCCACCTTCATTCGTCTGCGGGGAGAATAGCAAGAATGAAGGAGTAGCTTCGACATTCACATTCTCATTATCGAAATAGAGTTGCTTATCTAATTTTCCTTTGAAAGCAACGTCTTTCACTGGGATGACGTCGGAGGTGTAGATGATTTTGCCAGAGTTTCGATATTCGAATTGAACCGAAGAGGAGGCAGACGTGACGAAGTTTTTGATGTTGATCTTCTTATTGAAGCCAGCCCCGTCTTCGTTAACGTAGACTTCCGGTTCTACGTATTCGAGATCTTTAGAATTCGTTTTCACCGCATCGGCATACTCCAACGTATAGGCTGCGTCTTTGATGAAATATTTCGGAAGCGAGACATCTTCGAGATAGATGTTGTCTGAAGTCGTTGCGTCCAAGAAATAGGAATAACGATAGGAAGAGATGCCATCGTTATAATCGTAGACGATCTCGTATTTCCCGACTTTCTTCACAAAGAATTCCCAAGTCGAAGTATTGATGTTGGTAACCGAACCATCTTCAAAGATAGCTTGGCAAGAAATGGAAAGCTCGTTGTTATAAACGGTAGTAACCGGGGTAGGCAAAGTAATCTTCTGCCCCGCTTCTACGGTTTTGATTTCTTGGACTTCGAAATCAATCGATTTGTTGGATTTGGTCGTGATGGCATAAAGCTCCACTTCTTTTGTTCCAACGTTTCCAAACGCGTCTTTTGCCGTATAGACGACGGTATATTTCCCCGATTTGGCCGGGGTGAAGGTGTTGTCGACGACGCTGACTTGATGTTGCTGAGCGTTGCCGTATTCGTAATAAACCTGGGTGGTCAAATCGCCTTTGAAGTTATAGTCGATCACCTTAGGTGTGAAGAGATGGAAAGGATCGTTGACCGCGATATTGAAACGGTTGTTATCGTTATCAAGCAAAATCGTTGGGGCTAAATTATCTTCCACTTTGTCGCTACCCAAATTATCGACCCCGTATATCGATTCAATATCGATCGTCGCGGTTTTATCCGCGTATTCGGTAGCATAAACGGAGATGAATACTTCTCCCGTGGTAAAGCCAGGGAAGAGGTTATCGTTATGCAAAATCGGCTCATCCAGATCGTTGATCCAAAAATTATTGACGTGCTTGATATAGAGCTTCATCGATTTGTAGTCGTAGAAAATCGAATAGCCATAATCGTCCGCGTTGGAAATGTCGGCCGTAGAGGCCAAATCAAAGGTCGTGCCGATGGCTGACGTATAGGGACCATCATCGCGATATCGCCGTTCTTTGATTGTGCCGGATGCGGTATTCAAGTTGATACCAAAGCCATTGAGAGATTGGCCAATCCATTCACGATAGGAAACGCCATCAATGGTGACAAGCCTAGCAGCAGAACGCACATCAGAAGCCGGTTCAATGCCAACTTTGTTCTGATTGGAAGCGCCAGCAACGGCATATTGCTGCTGACGGTTATTGCTTTGGTTGGCCGTGCGGTAATAAATATAGGTCTCGAAATAAATCGACGGATCATAAGCATCGGTTACCCTAACCACCGAGCAATTGGCATCTAGAGGAAGAGGACGAGGCTTATTGACATCATCGTATTCATAGATGACGCCTGGGGTCATGTCTTTCCCTGCGTTAGCGGGATTAGCGCGAAGAGAATAGGCGTGTGGATGATAAACGATTAATGGCTTATCCAAGGTGGCGTCAGAAATGTCCACGGGTTGCGCGAAGGTGAACATATCGTTTTCGGCCAAAGAGACGGTGATGCCTGGCGTGGTTTCATATTTCGTCGGAATGGCAGAAACATATTGGGCATAGGAAGAGCTATTTGACATCGAGTAAGCTTCATTGAAGACTTTGAAGAAATAGGATGTGCTGATTTCCGTTGCCCCTTCTTTATAGAAGAAGCGGCATTCGTATTTCCCCGCGACATCAAGGACATAGGAATCCTTTTTGTAGATTTTCCCATCCGGATATCTCAGATAATAATCGTTGTAGGAATACTCCACCCCTTGATAGGAGATCTTGCCTTTTGGGGTGGAGAAAGAAGAATTGATCTTGTAAGTTTCAGGAAGATCCTTATCCGCGATAAACGATGCGTCTTCTGCTTTGATTTCGTAAGAATGGCCCATATTCCCTGTTAGGGAAAGAGAAAGAGCAACCCCGCCGAGCAAGGCAGAAATCCCAAAAATCGATGCGAATAAGTATCTCTTCTTCATGGTTAATTACTTCACGTAGTAGGTATTTTCCCAAAGGTCCTTAGGGATGAAGGAGCCTTTGACAACATCGGCAGGCGAATTGTTTTGATCGCGGTCGGTGAAGGCAGTGATGTAATCATAATAAGTCGTTCTGCCGATGGTGGATTGCCAAATCGGAGCTCGGATACCGAATTGGAAGTCGGCTTGGTGGCGGCGGAAGGTTTTCGAGGCCGCGGTCGAATAGACGACCCCGTTATTCTTCTTCAAAGCAAGGACTTGTTTTTGGAAGCCGCTTAAAGAAGAAATCACTTCATCGTCGTAGAAGCCATAATCAAGAGCGGCTTTTGCCGTGCCTGTGGTCTTGGTGAAATCTTGTAATTGGGGATCGGTATAAAGGAATTTAACGAAGTCGAGGATGGCGCGTCTAGTTCCTTCGCTGGATTTTTCCATCAAGGCTTTGTTGACAACGCAGAAAGAATAGCCGGTGTCGAGTAACGGGGTCTTATAGCCTTCTCCCGTTGGATCAACGGCAACAGAGCCAGTCAATTGAGAAGGAAGAGACATCCAGCCGATATTACGATCTTCGCGGGTTCTCTTCTTATAAGCTTCGAAATAGCCGAATTCGCTGGATTCGTTATACCAGTAGTTTCCTTCGATAAGCATCGCGGAAGCAAAGCCGTTGGTGCTGTTGATGAAGCCGAACTGCGTTTGCTTGTTGTCAACACCACTATTGATGGATTTGTCGGAGAAGCATCCACTATCGATAAGGACTTTCACCAAAGAGG